>CALRJJ020000416.1:0-5219 GCA_943367505.1 Flavobacterium psychrophilum
AAGCCGCAGCACACGGTCGACGTGTAATCATTTTAACGGGAGATCGCGATGCCTTTCAGCTGGTTGACGGTGATAACTCTTCAATCGAAATTCATCTCACAACCAAGGACGGTCTCGTAAACTGCGGGCGTCAAGAAGTGTTTGATCGCATGGGAATCTGGCCTGAGCAAGTAGTCGACTTCAAAGCCCTTTGCGGAGATAGCTCGGATAATATCCCTGGGGTCAAAGGTATCGGGGAGAAAGGAGCACAACAACTACTTTCAGCCTACCAAACTCTAGACGGTGTCTATGAGCATCTTGAGGAGATCAAATCGGCATCACTGAAGAAAAAGCTGATCGATGGCAAAGAAATTGCATATATAAGCCAGAGACTTGCCACCATCCGCCTTGATGTGCCGCTAGACTTTGACTTTGAACATTGCCGTTTGAATATGCCCGAACTGCAACCATTAAAAGACTATTTCGACAAACTAAACTTCAGACAGCTGACGACTAGACTGCCCAAAATTTTAGCTCGTTTCTCTCCTGATGGCTCTGTACCAGTGATGCCTAAAGCCTCTTCACCGGCGGCTCTACCCGCAGTCGCCACACATACAGGCCTAACGGGACAGCAGACCCTCACAGCACCGGCGGTGAGCTCAACCGATTCCGAAGAACAACCTCAAGGGCAACTCAAACTTTCATTCGGCACAGCCGCCTATGCCGCACCAATAGCGGTGCCTGTTGAGGTAAGAACACCAATAATCGCTCCGGCGCCGGAGCTAACGATCATTACAACAACAGAACAGCTAGACAGCTTAGTTACTGAGCTCTCTAGCCAGAGTCTAATTGCAGTAGATCTAGAAACCACTGGGCTCGATAGCTTAGCCACAGAAATCGTCGGTTACGCCATAGCTTGGGATCCAGCCATTCGGTGCCAAGACGGCCGAGTGCATGTAGCACCAACAGAAGGCCCTAAACCGACTCTCAAAGCCGTCTATATTCCGGTACGCCACGTCGACGCATTGCAAATTGCCCAACTAGGACAGCTAGATCCAGAAGTGGTCAGTGCCAAACTGAAACCAATCCTTGAAGACCAGGCTATTGGAAAAGTAGCTCAGAACGCCAAGTTTGAAATGAACTGCTTATCTTGCGACGGTATCAAATTCGGACCTCTGGTTTTCGATACCATGCTTGCCAGCTATATCCTCAATCCCGATAGCAAACACGGATTAAAGGATCAATCAGACAGAGTGCTCAACTATCAAATGATGCGAATTGATGAGCTTATTGGCACAGGCCGCAAACAAATAACCATCAATTATGCTCCGCTCGATAAAGTGGCGGCCTACGCCTCAGACGATGCCCGAATAACTCTTGAACTAACCCGCTTCTACGCGCCTCAGTTAGATAAAGAACAAGAATTCTTACTCTATGAAATGGAACAACCACTGGCCCATGTGCTAGCCTCAATGGAACAAGCGGGCGTGGCTTTGGATCTTGAGTATCTGCAAAACTTCTCCCACGAACTTTCAAGCGAATTGGCTCGCCTAGAAACCGAAATTTACGCACTCGCAGGACACGGATTCAACATCAATTCTACCCAGCAACTGCAGAAAGTACTCTTTGAAGAAATTGGACTAAAGCCAAAGAACAAGACTAAAACTGGTTTTTCAACAGACGCTGCGGTGCTTGAGTCGTTGCGCGAAGAACATGAAATTATAGGCAAACTCCTAGAGTATCGCCATATTTCAAAATTGCGCTCTACGTATGTAGACGCTTTGCCAAGTCAGATTTCAAAAAGAGATGGTCGCCTTCATGGTGATTTCAACCAAACCGTAACCAGCACCGGTCGCCTCTCTAGCTCAAACCCAAATCTACAGAATATTCCTATTCGCACCGAAATTGGTAGACGTATTCGCCGGGCTTTCATCGCGGCCCCAGGCTGCTCGCTAATATCTGCCGACTATTCGCAAATCGAGCTGCGACTCTTGGCTCACATGTGTGAAGATGAAACTCTCATAGATGCTTTCGAGAAGAACCAAGACATTCACGCCAGAACCGCTGGCGAAATTTATGAGATACCAATTGAAGACGTTACATCAGACATAAGGCGTGTCGGCAAAACCATCAACTTTGCCCTCGTCTACCAACAAGGCGCCTACTCAACAGGTTTGGACCTGGGGATCTCAACAAAAGAAGCACAAGGTTTCATTGATAAATACTTTGCTCGCTACCCGAAGGTTCAAGGTTTCCTGCACAGCACCATTGAAGAAGCGCGCAGTAAGTCATACGCGCGCACTATCTGGGGACGCAGAAGATACTTTACGCATCTGCATGATCGCAACGACAATGTGCGCAAAGCCGATGAGCGGGCAGCCTGCAACGCTCCAATTCAAGGTAGCGCCGCGGATCTGATCAAATTAGCCATGATCAGATTAGATAAAGAATTAAAAGCTGGAAATAGCAACGCTCGACTTACAATGCAAGTACATGATGAATTGGTGCTGGAAGTTCCCGACAATGAAATAGATGCAACAAAGGCAATATTAGAAAGAGCAATGACTCTAGACCAACCGCTTAAAGTGCCACTCAAAGTTGATTTTGGTATAGGTAAAAACTGGATGGATGCGAAATAAACTTGAATATAATTGAAGACACAGTAGACCTAGACCTTTTTCTCAAGCTTGATATAAGAATCGGCAAAATTATCAAGGCTGAAGTGTTTGGCCAAGCTCGAAAGCCAGCCTACAAGCTTTGGATTGACTTCGGAGATCTAGGTATCAAACAATCAAGCGCTCAAATCACGGCTCACTATCGCATAGACGCCCTAATAGGACGTTTAGTAGCCTGTGTCATGAATTGCCCAGCCAAGCAAGTTGGTGATTTTAACTCTGAAGTTCTCGTCCTCGGCAGTGCCGTCAACGCCGGCGGTGTGCTGCTTCTAAAACCAGACGATGGCTCCGAGCTTGGTAGTAGAGTGTTTTAAAAGACAACGGCGTTAAATCGAGATCAATGAACTCAGTTCTTGAGTAAATAATTGATCTCAAGAGCAGCGGGTCAGCTAGGTAATGCAAAAATTTTCACCAGCGGTGGTGAGACAAAGCTGAACATCTCTTGGTAGCTAATAGGCGCATGCTCTATGCACGCTCGAAGTATCGAACCGTTAGACCAACGCACGCGATCAAGATGACACCAAAAAGAGGCGAGGTAAAGTTGCAAGCACTTTCCGCTGACTCCCTGAAAGTGAGTGCGAATGTAGGTAATTGCCGCGCCAACAACACTTACAATCGATTCATAACTGATAAAGCCAGCATGTTGCGGATCCCTATTCTTAAGGAAATCAGCTATTACTGATCTCAAGTCTGTTTCGTGAGAATCGGAGCTCATCCATTCATCTAAGCTAACAAACGGATGATCAGAAGTAGTGTCGTTAGCCAATTCTGCACGTGGATGCGCTTGAGCAGGAGTCTCTTTGCTGCGTTTGATGATTATTGAGGCAAGGACCTGCGCTGGCACTCCTAGCGACGAATCATCGAGCTTCTCTTGCACAACCATACCTAAACGCTTCTGAATGTTGAGAGCTGTGCTCTGCGCAATTTCCAATAACCGAGAAAAGCGCATTGCACTTATCGTAATTCCTCGTTCTTTTAACCAGACAAGAGCAAGCCAGGCTCTCAGTTTCACGACACCAGTAAATAGTGTTCCAGATGTCACCCAAGAAACTTTTTTACAATTTCGGCAAGAGTAGAATCGCTCTCCAGGCAGATGAATAATTTGCGGCTGCCGACAAGCACACTCGATTTTGTTGTAAATGACAAGCGAGTCGTAGAGGAAATCGACAGCGGCTGAATCATTTGGCACCTCTTCGTTAAATGTTTGCCAAGCTTCGCTAAACAGCTGGTCATCAGTAAGATTGGTAGACATATTTATTTCTCCTTTTCATATATAAACGTTCGGAAACCGAATTAAGTTCAATGAAAAATTAAAATTCTGATTGTCTGAATTTTAGGAAATAGGTCAGAGCAATATCGTTCTGACATTTAGGCTCCAAGCTAGAGCAATATCGCTTTGACTTTTAGGATCCAGGCCAGAACAATATCGTTCTGACTTTTAGGATCTAAGCTAGAGCAATATCGTTCTGACTTTTAGGCTACAAGCCAGAGCAATGTCGTTCTGACTTTTAGGATCCAAGCCAGAGCAAGATCGTTCTGACTTTTAGGAGCAAAGCTAGAGCAATATCGTTCTGACTTTTAGGATCCAGGGCAGAGCAATATCGCTCTGACTTTTAGGAGCACAGTCAGAGCAATATCGCTCTGACTTTTAGGATCCAGGCCAGAGCAATATCGCTCTGACTTTTAGGAGCACAGCTAGAGCAATATCGTTCTGACTTTTAGGCTCCAAGCCAGAGCAATGTCGTTCTGACTTTTAGGAGCACAGCTAGAGCAATATCGTTCTAACTTTTAGGATCCAAGCTAGACCAATATCGCTCTGACTTTTAGAATCCAAGCTAGACCAATATCGCTCTGACTTTTAGAATCCAAGCTAGAGCAATATCGCTCTGACTAAAGAACCGACTAACCTTCTTTCGCCTTCCGCAATTTACTGTGCTTGTAGCCATACAAGAAATAAATAACTAGACCAACTGGCAAAGTAACGGAATAGACCTTTAGCACTTCGGGCTCTAGATTGAACGCCAGAATGGTGCAGCCAACTCCGCCAGCAATGGCAATAAGTGGATTGACCAGCTTAAGCTTCAAGGCTCCAATACAGACGAAGATAAATGCCACAAGAGTTCCAAGCACCATCATGTCAGCAATCTTACCGAATGGCACAAATCCAGCAATTGCTGCCACCACAATGCCATTAAGAATGATGCCAACTGTCGGGTTACCGTTATTCATCTTTTTAAAGATAGGAGGTAGCAAGCCATCTTCTGCCATATTCAAGAAAATGCGAGGACCGCCCATACAGAAAACCAAAAGAACGTTGAAGATACCGAGTACTGCACCGAAGGAAATGAACTTTGCAGTCCAGCCCTCGCCTGCGGCCGTAAGCAATTTAGCTAACGGTGCTGCCGCCTCAGAGCCAACGAATAGCTCATTGGGATGTCCATCAATAGAGCATGGTGCTAAGCCGGTTGCCACGGCCATGACAGTAACGTACAAGAAAGCAACAATGCCAACGCACCAATAGGTCGCCCAGCGGGTGTCCTTAAGAGACTTAGATTCACGAGCGAA
>CALRJJ020000417.1:0-5219 GCA_943367505.1 Flavobacterium psychrophilum
ATTATTCGCGTTTATGCCTCAACAATTTCTCCCCTTGAGTTTTTGCTGGGCAAGGCCCTGGTTTATTTTGCTGTGGGGATGGTGCTTTCTCTTCTCGTTATTGCTTTGGGCTGGATATTGTTTGCTGTCAAAATCACCAGTGATCCAACACCGCTATTAGTGTCACTGCCATTATATGTTTTCGCGGCTGTGCTTTTTGGTCTGATGCTTGGTACTCTTTCTAGTTCGCAAACAGTGGCTGTGCAAGCTACTTCGACTGCTGGTTTCTTCCCTTGCTTATTGCTTTCTGGATTTGTCTATCCAATTTACAATATTCCTTTTCCTCTCAGCCTATTTACTTTTTTAGTACCGGCCCGCTTTTTTATTGAGCTTTGTCGCGACGTTTTTGTGCGCGGTAGCGGTTGGGCCGCCGTCTGGAGTGTTCCTCTAATTTTGATTGTTTTCTGCTTGGTCTATCTTTGCGGCAGCTGGTTTAGCTTGCGCAACATGCAATTGAAAGACTAGGTAATTAGGAGCTAATTCATGGCCAAAAGTATTATTGATTACCTCTTGAGCAGTCGACTCTGGGCACTTCTTACCAAAGAGTTTAGAGAGATCTTGCGCAACAAATACTTGCTCTTTCTGATGATTTTTCCTCCGGTGATCCAGCTCTTGATTTTAGGTGGTTCCCTTGATCCCCAGGTGCGCAATCTATCTTTGGGCACTGTCGACCATTCCAATTCATCCCCCAGCCGCGAGCTGATTGCCAGTCTATTGACAGGCAAAGTTTTTGAGAAAGCCAAGGCTGTAAACAGTGAAGAAGAGCTCTCAAGTGCCCTTGAGAGAGGTAAGTTAGCGGTTGGTCTTGTTATTCCTGCTCGATTTGTTAGTGACTTGAAGCAAGGTGTTCCGGCTCAAGTGCAGGTGCTTGTAGATGGCGCTGATGCCTATAGTGCTGGTGTGGCTAGCAGCTTTTTGCTGCAGACACTCAGCCGTTTTGAACCCAAGGGTCTGGCTCGAGACAATCCTAACAAAGTGATTTTGGGTGATGTTGATAGTGTTATTGAAGCTAAGATGAACATTCTCTACAATCCAGATCAGCTTAGTAGTTGGTATTTCGTTCCCGGAGTTTTGGGGGCTGCGCTGACACTGACAGCTACCCTGGTGGCTTCTGCCACCATTCTAAAAGAACGCGAAAATGGCACCATCGAGCAGTTGCTTATGACCCCAGCGGAGCCCTGGGAGATTCTTTTAGCTAAGATTATTCCTCTTGTGGCCTTTTTGTTGGCTGATGTTTGTCTAGCTATTGGTGCGGCTCATTTAATATTTGCCTTGCCATTCAGGGGCAGTTTCTTGCTGTTTATGATTGCTTCGGCTCTATACGCTTTTGTCGGCATTGGTTTTGGCATGCTGCTCGGCTCGCTTTGCAGCAGCCAACGGCAGGCCCAGCTCGCGTCTTTCTTCATCAATATTCCTATGATTTTATTGTCAGGAACGGTCGTGCCTTTTGATACCATGCCTGCCGCTATGCAGGTGCTTGCCATGTTCGACCCTTTGCGCTATTACACTATTATTGCTCGCGGGGTCATTCTAAAAGGGGCTAGTTTTGAAATGCTGTGGGTTGATCTAGCTCTTCTCGTTGTCTTTGCTTCTCTGCTATTGTGGATTAGTGCCAACCGTTTTCGCCGCCAGATGATCTAGATATTTTTGTTACTTGCTAAAAATGACTGAACCGATTCGACCTATGCCTATTAGTAACTTTCATCAAGTATCGCCACGCTTGTATCGTGGTGGACAGCCCAATGAAAAGGGTTTTGTTGCTTTGAGCGAATTGGCTGTCAAAACAGTTGTTAGTCTGCGCTGGCGTAAAAGAAGGGTTGAATCCGAAAGACGTATAGTCGAGGGCTTGGGCATGCGTTTTGTCAGTATTCCGCTCAATTACTGGACTTTACCCAGCCATGATCATGTTAGGCAGTTGCTTGAGATAGTCGATGATCAAGCTAATCATCCGGTGTTCATTCATTGTTTTCACGGCGCCGATCGCACTGGTGTGATGGTGGCTATGTATCGAATTCTTCGCCACGATTGGTCTTTGCCAGAAGCCTATAAAGAAATGCGTGCCTGTGGTTTCCATCGCATTGTCACAGCCCATTTTAAAATAGCCTTGTGGCGTTTGGCTCGCCAGACCGCGCGTCAACTCAGTCATGATCAAACAAGAAAATAAAAACAATTGGAACTAGCTGCCAAGGGTGGCGTCGGTGTCCTCGGTAACGTTCGAGGAAAGGCTATGCTTAGTAACAGTGCGCGCAAATTCAAACTTATGACTATTGCTTCTTTGTGCCTGAGCGCCAGTCTTGCTCTGCTGCCACTCGCCGGTGATGCTTTCTCCATTACTATGCCTTCTCCACAGCCCATATTAGAACCAGCTCTAGATAGAGTACAGCTGGAGAATTTAAAGACTTACGATGTCATTGTTTTTATTGATGCCTCTCATTCGATGGCGATTGCCGATTGCGCTGGTCAAAGCCGTTGGCAGTGGTGCCAGACTCAGACCAAAGTTTTGAGAGATGTGTTGCATGTGCCTTTGGGTAACCATCTTAGAATGGTTGCCTTTAGTGACAATTTCAAGGTCTACCCAGATGTCGAATGGGGCCGTGTCGCTGGCTTTTTCGCAAGTAATAAACCCAGCGGCAATACTGACATGACTAAAGCAATCAAGTCACAGCTTGCTCAATACTTTGCTGCTCGAAAGGCTCTTGCCCCTGGAGATACACAGCGGCCCTTGCTTATCGCCATGATTACTGACGGCTTGCCCGACCGACCTATGGCGCTGAGGGAAACCATTATTGATGCCACTAAGCAGATCAATGACGCTGATCAGTTGGCAATTACATTTTTGCAGGTTGGTTCGGATGCGAAAGCTACGAAGTATCTACAAGAGCTAGATGAATGCTTGGTGAGCCATAGAGCAGCCCACGATATTGTTAAGAGCAAAACGTTTGCTGAGCTTAATCAGGTGGGGCTTGTCTCGGCCTTGTTGCAGTCGCTTAGTCCGCCCAAAGTAGCTTCTAACTAGCTTCTAACTAGATTCTAGTTAGATACAAAAAAAAGTAGTTTCCATGGAAACTACTTTTCTTGATTATTTTAGAAGTAAGCTCAGAGCTTTCTGCTATGGCTGAATCTATTTGGATTTTTGTTTGGATTTCTATTTGTTGCTTGAATTAGCACGAACCATATCTTTCAGTTCGTCTTTTGCGACCTGGGCATTGCGAGCAACGATTTTTTTTGATTCTTCAGCTTGCTTCTCAAGGTTGTCTTTGGCAAAGGAAGTGCTTTCTTTTACTTCTTTACCCTGGGCATCGAGATTGGCTTTCTCAATATCGAGCTGCTTCTTGTTCGCTTCAATAGCTTGTAGATTCTGTTCTTTTTGACGCTCTACAGACTCTTTTAGTTCATCTGTGGTTCTCTCTACCACTTTGATTTGTACTTCTTTTTGCTTGTCGATGTCTTTTTCACGATCAGACAGTTGCTCGGATTGCTGACTGCAAGCAGTTGTGGTCAATGAAATTAGTGCCAGGGCCAGGAACAGTTTGCCTAACTGTGATTGATTTAAACTGTAATGCATGAGTCATTTCCTCTTGTAATTTGGTTATTGTCGACTGTTGTCTACTTAGTACGGGAATGATGACCTGAATTTCGTCAATTGGTTCCAGCATTCCTCTGGCGGCGCACAAGTTTTCGCGCCTTGTCTAAACGGCTGCTGCTAAATCGCCGTTATTGAGTACTGAGGTGAATTGATTGCACCATTGCTGCAAATTGTTCTTTTGCAAGTGCTCTGTAAGTATTTTCATTCGTCTTTGTTTTTCCGCGGTCGATAGGCGCAGGCCGCGCAGAGTGGCATCTAGTATTGCTTCGACCTCTTCTTGCTCAGTCGCTTTAAAGGTAATAGCTGCTCTGGCGAACTCTTCGTCTTTAGCGACACTCGCTTGCTCTGATAGCACTAGAATTCCTGGATTTTCTGGGGACTGAGAGGCAATGAATTCTTTGGCCGATAAATTGAGGCCATCGTTCACCGCAGTAACCAACATCACTGCCGCCTGGCTATATAAGATGGTCAAGTCGAGCGTGCTAAGTGTCTGAGGCAGCGAGACTAAAGGCTTCCAGTTGGTTGTGGCATGCTTTGAGTTGAGGGTTGCGCTGGCCTCCTGGCAGTCTTTCCAGTAGGAGTCATTGGCTTTGATTCCCGGACTTGTGCGCCCACAGCTTTGTACAAATGTGATCTGTTCTTTTAGTTCAGGATAGCGTGTGAAAAGCAAGTCAATAGCTTTGAGTCTTAGGGCTACACCAGAGCTTTGATTGCCGCGGTCTAAAGAGAGAACATAGGGACCGGTCGGCAAATCAGTCGAAGTCTGCTGGCCTGCCAGAGTCTGGCTCTGGGTTTTCCAGTGTTCAATGTCAATGCTCATGGGCGCCACTATTACTTCGGCAACACCGCCAAATGAACGTGAGCCTTCAATGTAAGGCAGTTGTTGGTTGATGAAATTATTGAAGTTGGAGGCATCTTCTTGTGTATTGAAAGCAATTATTTTTGCCGCTAATAGTGATTCAGCTATCTCTAGAATTGGGGCAGAGTATTGTGCTGGTATTGATTTAGGCCAGGGTGTAGGCCAGAAGATAACTGACTGTCGACCGGAGCGCTTTAAAAGTTTGGGTACGAGTGCTAGCTCATAGTTCTGCACGAAGTAGGCATCATGACTTTGAAGTCGCTCTATTTGATTGGCAAATATGGAATTGAGCCGCTTGTATAAGAAGAAGTCTTCTTCCTTATAGCAGACCTGCTCAGGCAGCGAGTGCATAATCGGCCAGATAAATGAATGGCAAAATTGATAGTGGGCATCGCATATCTGTGCTGGAATATTTTCACTGGGAATGTGACGAACCGCACTTCTGGTTTGACAGCGGATCTGGTCTTGGGCTAGATACCACCAAGATTGATTGCGTCCACCAGATTTATACAAGTGCTCCAGTGCTGTTGAGATTCCACCATCACTGCCAGGGCCTTTGAGAGAGACAACGTTCATGACTAGTCCTCCTGTTGCTCTCTGTCTACGACTGGCCATGTCAAGGGAAGTTCCTTTTTTATTGGCTGCAGTACTGGCAAGAGCTCTGGCTGTTAATAAAAGTTTATTGGCGCTATTTGTGAAACGGGAACTTTTGCCCGAACTCTTGGTCATCGCTTT
>CALRJJ020000418.1:0-5219 GCA_943367505.1 Flavobacterium psychrophilum
GGCGTATCCACGACCATACCTTGGCATATCGCGATGCTAGAAGATGCTGCTTTCAAAAGTGGTGATGTATTCACCACCTATGTAGAACAAGACTTTATTAAACGCTTCGCTACAATCGCCGCGCAATTGAATTTGTCACCGGCAGCAAAGCCAGCAGCTGGCAGCAATGGCAACGGCAATGCCGCAGCTAGTGGCGCTGCAGCAGCCCCAGCCGGCAACATCATTGAAAGAGCGGACACCCGCAGCTTTGAAGTTGATGTCAATCAAAAAGTATTCAAAGTAGCAGTGACTGAAATGATCGACCCAAGCAAACCTCGCACAGTGATAAAAGCCAGCGCCAACGGCAGAAATAGCGCCTCGGGCGCCAGCAGCAGCGCAGGCTCTGCGGCAAAAGAACGGGCCGCTAAGAACCTTACCGCTACAGCCAACGCCTCGGGTAGCGGTAATGTGCAATCAACCATGCATGGTCTTGTTAAAGAGATTATGGTGAAAGAAGGTGCAGCGGTTAAATCTGGCGAAAAGGTAATGATCTTTGAAGCCATGAAAATGGAATCAGATGTCATCGCCGACCGCGATGGTGTGGTCAAAGAAATCAAAGTAAAATCTGGCCAAACAGTTGATGCCCATTCACTTTTGATGGTCATTGGCGACTAAGACTATTAGAATTGGCTACTAAGACTATTAGAGGTATCAATTTGTCTTCAACAATTCGCATCGGCCAAGGTTACGACATTCACCAATTAGTGGAGGGTCGCCCGCTGATATTGGGCGGCCTGACCATTCCCTTTGAGAAGGGCCCCCTTGGTCACTCTGATGGCGATGTTCTCATCCATGCCATTATTGATTCTTTGCTTGGCGCTCTATCATTAGGCGATATCGGCCAGCATTTTCCGCCATCAGACGAACGCTATAAAGGTGCAAACTCGCTAGATATGCTGGCTCAGGTCAAAGGCCTGGTCACCAATCAAGGTTTTGTCATAGGCAATATTGATTCCACCATCATTGTCGAGCAGCCAAAGATGGCACCACACTTAGAGTCAATTAGAACCTTGCTAGCAGAGGTCTTGAATATCGAGCTCTCGCGCATCAGTGTCAAAGCCAAAACCCATGAAGGACTTGATGCTATCGGCCTGGGCAACGCTCTAGCCTGTCAGGCTGTGGCATTGCTCTATCAAGAATAGGTCCTCAAATCTGTTAAAAAGAGACGAGAGTCTACCTTCAATTTTCATTTTCCGAAAGTGTCAGATTTTCAGCAGAAAATCTGACACTTTTAGCTTTAGCAAAATCACGAACCAAAGGCGCTACTCAGGCAAACAGAAAATTGGCCTAAATGTATTGGTAGCTGTAAATGAAACGGCTGAATCTAGCCATTTTTGCATGCCTTCATTCTCTAAAGAACGATGAGGTACTGCCATGCGCTCAATGGAATGAGAAAGAGTGAGTTCATCAACACTCTCCATCACGGTTATGTACTGCACTGATTTTTCTTTGTTTGTTTTATCGCTAGCAGCCTCAACCCCAGCGTTAGAGCAAACGGCATAACGGCGGCAACCGCTGAGGGTCGGTACATCGGCCATGAGCCTGGGCAAATAAGAAAGTTGATACCACTGGCGGAAGGCATCAGCATCTTGAACTTTAATCTCAGAGCTGAAGAAAAGCATAGGACAGCGGCCGAAATGACCATTGTATGCACGGCGCTCGTGTTCATAAATAGGCTGGTAATTAGTGCGCGAGAAGTTCGTCAGAGCAGACTCTTTCCATTGTCTAAATTGCACTAACTCTTCAGCAAAACCAGTTCGTTCAAAAATTTTGTCAGTCTGCTTGAGGGCCTCACTATTGGCCAATTCATAGATAGTTAAGTACTGACCGGCCACCGTATTGGCAGTGGCAGGGCTATCAGCTTGGTAGCGAGCAATGTTTTTAATTTCTGGCGAGATAGAAAGCAATTTGGGCAAAAACTGATGATGATAAAAGCGATCGAAATCGGCTTGTTTAGACGGCTCAAGCGAAAACGAAACTATCATCAATGGTGCACTGGCAGACAAATCAATCACTTACTATCACCCTTTCTCACTCTAAGACTAGTCAACCTGGTTATCCATAACTGGCGCATCCCAGCGCTGATAATTGCCTACGGCAAAGCGCACACGCTTTGAGCCGAAGTCACGCAAAGGCTTACCATCATAGCCAGCCCCCCAGACAATAAAGAGATACTGATCGTTAGTAATAACAGTAATGGTGCCGGGTTTAGCACGCCAGTCGACTGGTGGATCGGCACTGAATTGATCAATTTCTGGCACGGTTAAACCATAGTCACGCACAAATACCACACGATCACCGTCTACTTTCGAGTCGGCCATTGGTGGCGTGGCTTGTTCACCTTCTTGATTTAAATAAGCATTGTCTACAGACTCGCCCGAGACCATATAGGCACTGCCAGCGCGGTAAGGATTGTTTGGCACCAATTCGTTCAATTGTTGCAGGGCGTAAGTAGTCTCATCACCGATTTCAGGGAAGCGATGATTCATCACCACCCAGTTATCAACCCAACTAGCTACTTGACGCATCTGGTCGAAAAGTTGGCCATCGTTAACAGCCATAGAGCCCACTAATTCATGCTGCCTGGCTGTCCTGTTGGCAGCTTCAATTTTGGCACGAGTAGCTTGCTCAGCTTCAGTCTTCTTGACCTCTTTATCGTCAAAGAGATCGTCGTCCTCAAAAAGGCTTTTCTTAGAAAAAAGGTCACTGGCGTGCACAGCCGAATCAGGGAGGGTAAATGCCGCAGGCAAATTACAGGCAAAAACGAGCAGCACTACTTTAATCCAGAAAGAATTGGATAGTCTGTTTAAGTCAGGTCGCTTCATACTTTTGCCACAACTTCTGCCCAGAAATTTATCCATAAACTGAGTAATCGCCAAGTATACCCTTTTTCGCTAAGCAAATTTGTCGGTGGCTTCTATAAGGTGATGCAAAATACCTGGTTCATTGTAGGCGTGGCCAGCATCCTCAACCATTTTCAACTCACTGCTGGGCCAAGCCTTATGCAAATCATAAGCTGAAATGGGCGGACAGGCCATGTCATAGCGCCCTTGCACAATTACGCCTGGAATACCCTGCAATTTAGTTGCTTCCTTAATGAGCTGACCATCTTCCATCCAACCAGCGTTGGAGAAATAGTGGTTTTCAATGCGAGCAAAGGCCAGAGCAAAATGATCATCGGCAAAATGTGCGCTATTGTCGACATTGGGTAAAAGAGTTGTGGTCTCACCTTCCCAAACACTCCAAACCCTAGCAGCAGCCAAACGTACAGCTTCATCACTGCTCGTGAGAAGCTTATTGTAAGCAGCGATCATATCTTTCTGCAGACCAGCGGTCGGTTCAATAAAACGTTGCCATTTTTCGGGGAAGAATAAAGATGCGCCCCACTGGTAATACCACTCAAGTTCAAAGCGACGCAGTGTAAACACACCACGCAAAATCAATGCTTTTACTCTTGTTGCATGTTTTTCGCCGTAAGCTAAAGCTAGAGTTGAGCCCCAAGAACCACCAAAGACAACCCACTTCTCAAAACCACAAAGCTGTCGCAGTTTCTCTATGTCATCGACCAAATGCCAGGTTGTATTGTTTTCTAGTGAAGCATGGGGAAGAGAGCGGCCGCAACCACGCTGATCAAAAAGTAGAATGTTGTACTTAGCTGGATCAAAAAGTCGCCGGTGCGAAGCTGAGCAACCGCCACCGGGCCCGCCATGTAGAAACACCACAGGCTGCCCCGAAGGATTGCCACACAACTCATAATATATTTGATGACCGTCACCACTATCGAGCATGCCGGTCTTATATGGTTCTATTTCAGGATAGAGGCCACGGCGCAGCGTGCCATCTGATTGTCGCGAGCGGTCTATAGACATGTAGCCTCACTATATAAAGATTGCAATGCCAAACAAAGAGCTAAATATTGTAGAGCCTTGGCTAGAGCAATAACATAGGCTGACCATACAAAAAATACTGGTTTGGGTAGATGGCCTCTGCCTGGTCCAGAGCTATGATCAAATAGTAAGCAAGCAATTGAAATGCAGTCTTCAGTTGATTGCTTTGTAATGAGCCAATCCTGATCAAGCGAGCAGTGCAGCGAATCTCAAAGAGAACCCACATGTGGCTACATGTTTTTCTTTTTGAAAAAAGCTCAGTGAGATTCTCTGCCCCTTTGGAGTCAATTACTCTTATTGGCTCCCATGCAAAAGGCGAGGACTAAGTCCTCGCCTTTTGGTTTTAAGGTCAGAGAGAAGCTCTCTAAATGACTGTTTTCACAGAGATTTAGAAGTCGCCCATTCCAGCGCCGGCTGGCATTCCCATGCCTTTCTTCTCGTCTTGAACATCAACCACTAAAGCTTCAGTGGTGAGGAACATAGCAGCGATAGAAGAAGCATTTTGAATTGCGCAACGCTCTACTTTAGCTGGATCGATGATACCGGCTTTAGCCATATCAACGTATTCGAAAGTCATAGCGTTGAAGCCGAAGCCTTCTTTCTGCTCTTTGACACGCTCAACCACGACTTCGCCAGGAAGACCAGCGTTGTCAGCGATTTGACGGACAGGAGCTTCGAAAGATTTGACTACGATTTCGAAACCAGTGCGCTCGTCACCGTGCAACTTCTCTTTTTCTTTTTCAAGTTTTTTGGAGATGTTTAGAAGTGAGGTACCGCCACCAGGGACATAACCTTCTTCAACAGCAGCGCGAGTAGCGTTCAAAGCATCTTCAAAGCGAAGTTTGCGATCTTTGAGTTCAGTTTCAGTAGCAGCACCAACTTTGATAACTGCAACGCCACCAGCCAATTTGGCCAAGCGCTCTTGTAGTTTTTCTTTGTCGAATTCGCTATCTGAATCTTCGATTTGGCGTTTGATAACGCTAATGCGCTTCTCAACTTCAGCCTTGGTTTCGTTGCCAGCAACGATTGTGGTCTTGTCTTTGTTGACGCGAATTTGGCGAGCTTTACCAAGCATTTCAACAGTTACGTTTTCGAGCTTGATGCCAGCTTCTTCGGATACAACTTGACCGCCAGTAAGAATAGCAATGTCTTTCAACATTTCTTTTCTACGATCGCCAAAGCCAGGAGCTTTGACTGCGCAGCAAGGAAGTACTTTGCGGAGGTGGTTAACAACCAAAGTAGCAAGAGCTTCGCCTTCTACATCTTCTGCGATTAGCATGAATGGACGGCCAG
>CALRJJ020000419.1:0-5208 GCA_943367505.1 Flavobacterium psychrophilum
GGTCATCAATGACAGAAGTCAAAATAGTTCTGCCAAAGGGTAATTCTGGCAAATTGCGAGGCGGAGCAATCGAAATGAAGACATCTGACCCTAAGGAAAAGTCTTCAAGCAGAATTCCCCTGGCTGCATTTACTAGCGACGAAAAGAGAAAGCAATTTCTTGAAATGATCAATTACTTCGGCAGAAACATTGAGATTGACAAGGCAGTTCTCGAAACCTTAGCACCCAGAGCCGAAGAAACATACACAAGCCTTTGGCTCAGCGCCATTGAATCGGCACCAAACTTAGGGCAACTACTTCCTCTGGCAGACGGCGAGAAGCTCCGGCATGACTTAGTGATTGAAAAACAGTTTGCTAGTGGTGGCCAAGCCGTTACCTATTTGGCCTCAAGGAGCAACGAGCCCGGGGCCAAAGTAATACTAAAAGAATTTCTCTTGCCTCTATTTATAGAATCAGCCAGAAAAAAAGTAACCGAGCGCTTTGAGCGCGATGCCAGACTGCTAAAAAATCTCGACCACCCACAAATAGTTAAGCTGCATGATTACTTCATAGAAGAATCAAGGGCTTTTCTTGTGCTTGAGTATATTGAAGGACTAAGTCTGAAAGAAAAAATTGAGCGCGATGGAAAACTAACTGAATCCCAGACTATTAAGCTAGCTCTACAAATGGCTGCTATTCTCGATTATCTACACGGCTGCACACCACCAATAGTGCATAGAGACTTCACGCCAGAAAATCTCATAGTAAACACAAGCGGTCTAATAAAACTTATAGACTTTGATGTGGCCCTAGAAGCCGATCAAGTAAACGGCCGCAGTAGCACTGCCGGCAAAACAAACTATTTGCCACCAGAGCAATTTCGCGGACAAGCTTGTGCACAGAGCGACATTTATGCCCTCGGTGCCACTATGTTTTTTGTCATCACGGGTAGAGAGGCAGAGCCCATGCAGAAAAGCCAAGCAAAGACAATAGTGCCTGAAATTTCTGATGGCCTCGATAAAGTAATCGCTACATGCACAGAACCAGAACTAGAAAAGCGCTACCAGAGTGCGGCCGAGGTGTTGGCAGAGCTGGAGGCCCTGAATAGGTCAATATCTGACCGTGTTCTCACTTGACGATTAGCGGAGATGGCCAATGTCTGCTCAAGAAAAAATCATCGTTTATCACTCTACCCCGGCAAAAATTGCCGTGGCAATTTGCCATTTAACCATGCCAGCCTGGGCAATTGCGCCCGTAATTTGGTCTATCATTTTCGTCCTCTTAGCTTTAGTGCTGCTGTTCACGAAGAATTTGACACTCAACCAGTTTACTGCTGGAGCCTATTCAGGGCTCTTCGCGGCCCTGCTCTTTACCTTAGGCACAGTTGCCACAGGGCTGTTGCAAGAAAACAAAATAATAGTTAGCCCAGATGGATTGTTCATTCCAATTTTCCCCAGCGCTGGCAATCACTTTGAGCGCTTCATCGAATGGCGCGAAATCGAAAAAGTGACGCTACAAGGCGAAACTAGCACCATCGACAAAATGAAAATTAAACTGCTTACTAGCGCAGGTGGAACAGTCACCCTAGGCCTAAACGGCATGAGCGCCAATGACATTGAATATCTCTTAGTCAGTATGACTAATTGGCTGCCTAGTAGTATCCTCGACCCACAAATTCACGACCTCAAAGAAGCGCTCTGGAATGCCGATTCGCAAGCCCTCGAACAAGGGCAAAGCAAAGCCATTAGCTTCACTCAAATGTGGGAAGACGAACTAACTAGCCGCTATTCGGCCACTGCCTATATTCCTCTCAATCCAGGGCAGCGTCTACAAAACAACAATTTAAAAGTAGTGCGTCAACTAGCTTTAGGAGGATGGAGCGCCATTTATCTCGTACAAGAAGCCAATACTAAGCTCAAGGTCTTGAAAGAGTCTGTAATTCCGCCAGGAACAAATGAAAATCTCAAAGAGAAAGCGCAGTCAATGTTTCTGCGGGAGGCTCAGCTACTACTCAAACTCAATCATCCACAAATCGTGCGAGTCTATGAACACTTTGTAGAAGACAATCGTCACTATCTTCTCCTCGACTATCTCAGCGGCCAAACCGTTAAACAGGCTGTGAGACTGCAGGGTCCATACCATCAGTTAGACGTAATCGACTACGCTAAACAACTAGCCGAAATCTTGATTTATCTGCACAGTCAAACTCCTGCAGTTTTACACCGCGACCTCACCCCCGACAATCTCATTATCAATAGTGAAGGCCAACTGACCCTAATTGACTTTGGTGCAGCTAATGAGATGCTCGGTACGGCCACCGGCACGATGGTAGGCAAACAGAGCTATATTGCCCCAGAGCAGTTTCAAGGCCACGCCGCTGAGCAGAGTGACCTCTATGCTCTGGGAGCGACAATGTATTTCATGCTCAGCGGGCAAGAGGCCGTACCCATGACCCAGGCATCACCCAGGCAAGCAGAAAAAAACGGAATCGGAACCGTATCTATTGCCTTAAACAAACTTGTAGAAGACTTAACAGCACAAGACCCCGCCGGTCGGCCAGCCTCTGCCCATGAGCTAAAAGCCCGCCTCTTGGCAGTTTCAAACGAAAGTGGCAAGGGCATTAAAGAAAAGAGTCATCTGTGAGTTTAAGATCACGGCCAGAAAGAAAGCTAGAGATACAAAAATAGATTTAAGCGGCAGCGGAGAGCAATTTCAGCTGCGCGTTTTGACTGTCTTAATTCCTGTCTGGCTTATGGTTCTGCCTGGAATTATTATAGTTTGCCACGACACGATCTGGACCCTTGGCATACTAACTGTAGTCGTGGCCTGCGCCATGAGCTTTATCTTCCTGCTCAAAAATCAACTGACCTTCCGCCAAGACGAGCTCAAGCTCCCAGGTTTTTGGGGCCCAGCCCTCAAATATAGTGAAATCAAACGCATTAGCTTTGCCAACTATGACAAGGTCCTGATAGAAGCAATTACAGAAATCGGCCCGCTACAAAAGAAGGTTGAAGTTAGTGGCTTGTCCCGCGAATCGGCAGAAACTCTTTGGGTAATGCTAGCAACCAAGCTAAGAACAGCTGAAATTAGCTCAGAAGTTCGTGAGCGCTTTAAAAATTGGGTAGGCAGCTCAGAAAATCCAATTTTGGCCATACCGGCTAGTGCCGAGATGGCGATGATTGCCGCTCCAGCGCGAGAATTGCAACTTTTGGTAGATATTAAAGCACATAGCCGCCTCAAACAAATGCTGTCATATATGAGCATTTACGAGGCAACCGGCTACCGCACCTGGACAATATTTTGGGTCGGTGCGGCCACCCTAACTGCCGTAAGTTGGCTAGCCAGTGTACTTTTACCGCCAACTGCTATTGACTTAATCAAGGGGTCTTTTGCCGCCCACTGGTTTGAAAGCACTCTTACTGCATTTTTCTCGATGTGGGAGCCAGCAATAGCACTAACACAAGTGATATTTGCCAACGCTTTCGGTGCCTGTGGCTATTTCGTCTTGCTTTTGCTCGGCTGCTACTATGCCATTAAAAACTGGTCAGAGCCAGACAGCGCCTTTATCGACCATCTCGGCATCACAGCACAGCTTAAGACCCCAACGGGCAGCGTGCCCCAAGAACACCTGAGCTGGCAATCAATTGCCAATATCAAACTCCTGACCAATAAACGAGCGTCCATGGCCAGTTCAACGGTGCAATTCAATTCGCGCAGTGATCGTCTGCCCATTGAAATACCTCTGCGGGCTTTCGCCGGAGAGCACAATCGTGAATTATTTTTAGAGGCCTTAGAATCATGGGGAAAGAAAGTTACTATCGATCCCAAGCTACTTGAGGCTCTCTCTAGCGCTCCAGATACTAGCTACACCGAGCTTTGGCTTTCCTCTCTTGAGGCGGCCCCCCAGCTTCAGCAATTGACACCTCTCAACGAGAAAGAGAAGCTCAGTCACCACGGCCTTGAGATCGAAAAACTCTTGGCCAGCGGCGGTCAAGGCGTCACATATATAGCTCGCTGGAGTGAACAGCCTAACTCACCAAGAGTGGTATTGAAGGAAATCATCATTCCAATATACATAGAGAAAGCTCGACTAAGAGTGGCTGAACGCTTTGAGCGCGATGCCAAACTCTTGAAGAGCCTGGACCATCCTAAGATTGTAAAACTACACGATTACTTCATTGAAGAGCATCGTGCTTTTCTCATGCTCGAATATATAGAAGGCACAACCCTGCAAGAGAAAGTGCAGATGCAGGGCGCCATGCCCGAAGCAGAAGTTCTCAATTTAGCAAAGCAAATGCTAGATATTCTAGACTATCTACATAGCTGTACACCGCCTGTGGTGCATAGAGACTTCACACCAGATAATTTGATGGTCAATGAAGAAGGGGAGGTCAAGCTTATCGACTTTGACGTTGCCCTACAAGCCGAAGAGGCCGTTAAGAGCAAGGTGACAATTGTCGGCAAGCAAAACTTCTTACCCCCTGAACAATTTCGCGGGCACCCCTGCCCCCAGAGTGATATCTACGCCTTGGGCGCCACTCTCTACTTTCTTTTGACAGCCAGAGAACCAGAAGCCCTAGACTCCTGCCATCCACAACACATCACAGACACCGTCTCGGATCACTTAGATGCCTTCATTGCCCGCTGCACCGAGCCAGAATTGAGGCGGCGTTTTCGCAATATCGCTGACATGCGCGCCGACTTAGAAATAAGTCTAGAAGAAGTTTAGACAAGATTTTAAAGAGAACTCGCGAAATATGGCTCAAGAAAAAATCATCGTCTACGACTCTCTACCAGCAAAAGCTGGGCTGGCACTGTGCACCATCACTTTGCCAGTCTGGGGCCTAGTTGCCCCAGTCATTCTTTCAATGCTCTCAATTATTTCTCTATTTTCAGTGCTCTATGGTGTCTTTCCCCAGGCCATTAGCATGATGGGCAATTCACTAGCACTGGCACTGCTGTTCTTCAGCGGTGTAATCATCACCGGTATCTTTAGTGAAAGCAACATCATTGTTAGCCAAGAAGGTCTTACACTACCGGCTCTCACTAGCTTCACCAATAAATTTGATCGTTTTATTGAATGGAGCGAAGTCGAAAAAGTGACACTATTGGGTGACGATCTGAGCAACTTAAATTCGCTCAAAATTCATATCAAGATGAGCAGCGGTGGTTTTGCCGTTCTCGGCCTCAATGGCTTGGTGGCCAACGACATTGAATATATGTTAGTGA
>CALRJJ020000420.1:0-5200 GCA_943367505.1 Flavobacterium psychrophilum
ACCGGCATTAGTTTCGCTATAACCTTGCTTATGGGGAGAATCCTGCTGTGCTGATGTGATGTAGAGATCTTGTAGCTGATCGCCACCAAAGGCGCAGGAAGTGACATTGAGCACCCCAGGTACAGCAATGCTGGCGAGGAGCTGGCCACTTACTGAGCTCACTTTTTGCACGGCCGAGCCTCCCCAGACTGCTATATAGAGATTATCTTCGCTATCAATGGTCATGCCATCAAAGTGCCCACCCCATTGGTTTGCTACCAGCGGGCGGCGGTTGGAGATAATAGCTGTATCGTTGTCATAATCAAAGGCATCAACTCTATTGGTGGAGGTGTCTATGTAATACATAGTGTCATTTGCCTTGTTCCACACAATGCCATTTGATATGGTGACATCTGCTAGCTTATGTGCAAGTTTTTGTCTCTTGTCTAACATCCACAAATTGCCACTGGGATAATTGCATCCCACGTCCATAGAGCCGCACCAAAAGCGGCCAGCGGGGTCGCATTTGCCGTCGTTCATGCGGTTGGCTACGACGTGTTCTTCTGGGTAGGCCAAAGCTGAAATCGTATGGATATTATCTGAAAGGTCATCGACGACTTTTAGATGAACAAACTCACCACCCATGCCAAGAATAAAGCCGCCACCATTGGCAGTGGCGCGACGGACTACGCAGCCTGGTTTAGCTGGGAGCTTCAGTGATTTGTTAATGCCGCTGAGAGGGTCAAAGCTGTTGAGCAGGCAATTATTTATATCAATCCAGTAGAGGCGCTTTTTTTCGTTGTCCCAGATTGCGCCTTCACCAAGAGAGGCTCTGGCAGCTAGAACGGGTTGAGCTATTAGTTCTACCTTGGTCACTTAGATTCTTCCTGCGTCGCCGGGATCTTCTACTCTGCTTACTGCTAGAGCGGCAATTAAAAGTGATGCTCCGCCCATCATTACCACAAATACCGGTTGATTGTTGAATACATATTTCACCAGTGGTTGAAATGCGATTGAAGCAAGAATTTCAGGAATGACAATGAAGAAGTTGAAAACACCCATGTATACTCCCGTGCGACCCGGTGGTATGGCCGAAGCTAAGATGGCATAGGGCATCGATAAAATCGACGCCCAGGCAACACCAACTCCAATCATTGTCAGTTGTAAGAGCTGTGGATCATGGATGAAGTAAACTGAAAGCAGGCTGAGGCCACCGAGGGTGAGAGCAGTTGCATGAACTGTTTTTCGGCTAGTGACCTTAGCTAGTTTTGGCAGAAGAAAGGCCACTAAAAAACAGACAATAGAATAGATGGCGAAGCACCATCCGGCCCATTCGGTACCGCGATCAAACAGCTCTGAAGAAGCAGATGGTGCTTTGAAAATATAGTAGGCAGTGGTGAGACCAAAAAACATCCACATGCAAAAGAGCCCTAACCAGGTGAAGATTTGCACCACTGCTAGTTGCTTCATTGTTGCGGGCATGGCCATAACAGCTGCTGGCACTTCATGCCAGACTTCTTTGAAGAGCCCAGCTAGGCCAGGGTTTTCTTGACGCTTGCGCTCTAGGGCGGCTAGATCTTCGGGGGGATATTCTTTAGTGGAGCATACTGTCCAGAGCACACAAGAGAGGAACATCAGCGCTCCAATCTTAAAGGAATACTCAACTGTTAATGGCACACCGTTAGCACCAACTCCGCTCACCCCCATTTGGTGGAAGAGCAGGGGCAGGGCATTGGCCATGGTGGCACCAATGCCAATAAAAAAGCTCTGCATAATAAAGCCAAGGGTGCTCTGTTTGGCATTGAGCTTGTCGGCAATAAAGGCCCTGAATGGCTCCATACTAATGTTGATACTGGCATCGAGAATCCACAGTAAGGAGGCGGCAAATAGCAGAGATGGTGACGTCGGCATGAAGAGCAAGGCGCATGAGGCAAAAAGAGCGCCTACTAAGAAGTAAGGCCGGCGTCGACCTAACTTGTTCCAGGTGCGATCGCTCATGGCCCCAATCAGTGGTTGAACCAGAAGGCCAGTTATTGGGCCGGCTAGCCATAATATAGGAATAGAATCGGGGGAGGCACCTAATTTGCTGTAGATGGCACTCATGTTTGCCAGCTGCAAGCCCCAGCCAAATTGAATGCCGAGAAAGCCGAAATTCATATTGCCGATTTCAAGCAAGCTCAAATCTGGTTTTTGCACTGGTAGACCTATTGATACTAGCTAGGCTGACTTTCGCAAGAAGTTGCGGAACAATTGGGTGATGGTTTCAATCGAACGACGAGCATAATTCATTTCAGAGATTTTTGCTCTGGCCGCGTCGTTGTTTACCACATCGGACATGCGCAAGAAGGTCAGTCCATGATAGTCTCCTGGTTGCTTGGGTAGATTGAGTAAAGACTTCATGCGGTCCCAGCTGGCGCCATCATATAGATTGCCATTGAGGGCATTCTCTCCTTTTAAGAAGAGTCCTTGACGACTGGCTTCTTCTCCCACCCATTTAGCTAGGGTGTTAGGCATGGTTTTCTTGCCTAGCCCATCAACTCCATCGGGCATTTCTACAGCGGTAAAGAATGGCACTATTCTTGAGCCTGTGCCAGGTATGGCTGGTTGCAGGGAGCTAAACATTGAGAGCATTGGTCTATAGCCGCGACCAGCGGAATTGTTATCCCAGTCACCGCGACTGGTGCGAATTAGTCCAGCATTAAGCTCAGCCATGCGGTCGCCCAAAATAACATTGCCCCCTTGCCATTCGCCTACGCGCCAGTGCACGCCGGGAATTTTGGCTCCGAGGTCGATGCCGTAGAATGGTGAAGTGCGTTGACCAAAGACTTCGGCTGCAGTGCTCATCACTCTCTGGCCGTGATCGATAAGCGATTGGTTGTACCAGTCGAAGAAGTCTCGACCGTACTGCATGTTAAAATGATCGCCCCGTTTAAAGAAACCATCTGCTTCTGACGGGGGCTTGATAGCATCGGCGGTAAGGTTCGGCATAGACCAGGCCTTTCTTAAGCCTTCGATACCGCCGTATTGAGCAAGGGCATATTCTTTAAATGAACTTTGCGCTAAGTCAGAGTAGGCCTGGAGGGCGCCCCGGGTGGGGTAACCGGTATGCTGATCGTGTGAATTGTAAGAGGGATAGCGCAGCTCTCCTGCTGGACCGAGACTGATATTGACCTCGGCTATGTCCTTTGCTCTATCAGCAAAGTGAGTTTGGAAATCTTTCATCACCTTGGCGTAGTGATCGACTACGATGTGGTCCGCCCAGGCTGAGAGATATTCCTGACTGGTGTTGCCTTGCTCACTTTTGTATTTTAATGACTCGGCACTACCGCTGGGAGTTTTAGCCCCGAATTCTGCCCATATCCATGGTGGTAGAGGCACACTGATAGTATCGCCAACGTTACCGCCGCATTGATGGAACGATAGAATTGGTACCCATTTTAGGCCAGCCTTGGTGATGTGGTCGCTTATCTTTTCATAGTAGCTCCAATCATATTTACCTTTGGCTGGTTCGATTAGGCCCCACCAGACGTCCGTTGAAACCGAGTCAACACCTAACTTTTTAGCCTCTGCTAACTGTCTATCGAATTCTATCCATTCTGCCTTAGTTTTGGGGCTCTCTGGTTTACCGATTTCGGTAATTTCGCCGACCATCAATGGTGCCATTACGCTCAGGGTTGTGTTACCGTGGTCTAAGCGCACTGGCTCGACATAACCTTGTTTGCGCCATTGACTAACAGGGTTATCGCCAGTCGATAACAGCAAGCGGTTGTCGCGGCCTGTGGTTAGCCAGACCTTGCCCTCTGCTTCAGGGAAAACGTGATTTGCTTTTTCTGCTTGTGATAATTTTTCTGGGTGCGAGCTAACAATTAAATCCGCTTTGGCGGCATCTGGATGCAAGGCCTCTGACACACCGAGCTTTTGCACGAAGAGATTTTGTTTTGGTCCGATAGTTTGCGAACCGTCTTCGTTTTTGATTACTTCGCGTACTTTTAACCAAGTATTCTCAGCATTTAGGGTGCGTAGTGCCTGCAGAGATGGTTTCCCCGCATCAATAATGAATTCGCGGGTCTGTGTGACATTGCTTGCCGGTTTCCCCTGGGGCTCTGCTTTCGCTTCTAGACTGGGTTTTGTTTCTAGACCGGGTTCTGCTGGGATATGGGGGCTGAAGGGTGAAGTGGGTTTGGCCCGATTGAATAACTCGGCGAATTGGTTGCTTTGAGTACCTTGAGAGACAGTCAGTCCATCGCCAGTGACAATTGTATTGCTGCCCTTGTTATCAGTGACACCACTGATGGTGGGTTGCTCTTTAATTTGAATGTTTTCGCCGCGATTAATCTCGGGCCTGGCTGTTGGTGAAAGTCTGTGGCCAATGCCGCCGGCCGTGGCTGTAACTGCTCCTTCAAGCAGACTCTTTTCTAGTACTTTGGACAGGTCGAATTTCTCACCGGCACTATTCTGTCTGGCAATTTCGTTGGAGCCGCCGGTGACTAAGCCGAAGGAACCACCCATGGCAATTGAACTAGCCATGGCATTTTTTGTAAGAGATCCTTTCATTAGACCATTGGCGCCCTTGAAGAGACCTTCGCCCATGGTCCAGGTGGCTGCGTCGAAAAGCAGTGCTTTGGGATCAAGTAATTCTTGGTTGAGGCGGGTCAGTGTCTTGGAGGGAGCCGTAAAGGTGTCATGGCTGACAGTAATATCTATTGCCCGCGAGCCAATGCCTACCAGGACACCTTTGGTGGGTGCTGATTTGAAGGCCGTTGTTACATGGTTAAGCAGACTGCGAGTTGCTCCCCCTTTCACGGCTCCTAGGGCAAAGTCTTCTGCCTGTCTTGCTAGAGGAGCATCTGGGCTAGCTGAAGCAAGACCGTAAAGTGCCACTGTGCCGATGGCGCCATATTTACCGCGGGTAAAGAGAGCGGCCGTCTTAATCAGTTCGGTGCCGTAGTGGTCGACTTCTTTGCGAGTTTTTTCGTCTGAGATGACCAAGCTGACGGCTTTGTCCACCCCTTTCTCTAGATAACTTTGCCCCAAAAGATGCGCAGTGTCGGGCGCTTGCCCTTCTGCTGATGGCTTTTCGACGTCGGCGGTAAATTTTGGCATGCAACCTGAGCTTACTTGACAAGCGCATACTACTTAATAGCTCTTTACAAGACAATGGTAGAAGTACTAATACAAAAAGTACTAATAGGAGAAATTAGCGCCTTATTGTAAAGAGGAG
>CALRJJ020000421.1:0-5184 GCA_943367505.1 Flavobacterium psychrophilum
GCCTGCGCATTTTGTAGAGCGCCTTAGACTACTTGAGGAGAGCGTTTCGCAGCTCTTGCGCAGTAAACACCCCAGCGTCCTCTTTCGCTTCAATCTACAACGTTTGACCGGGCTTGGTTATTATCAGGGCCCCTGCTTTCATATAAAAATGAGGAACCATGCGGGTGAAAGCTTCATGCTTGCTGACGGTGGTTTTGTTGACTGGACACAGCTTTTACTTGGCGACACTAAAGAACGCCTTATGACTAGTGCCATTGGCACTGAATTGATTTGTCGATTGTTCCAGAAACTTTCTCAACCTGGTGGTGCTGAAGGTGAGTAATTTTCCTATGCCGGTTGATGGTGGCGTTAAACCTGGAGAAGTAATTCTTCGAAAGATGGTTGTTTTACAGCGTCGGCCAAAGGGCGAGAAATTAGAGAGCTGGGGTAATTTGCTTCTGCTTGTGCTTCTATTTCCGGTGCTTTTATCTGGCATTGATTTTCTGCATAAGGCGTACTTGCTAGTTGTTGTCTTGTGGGCTCTCTGGATCATGTTCAAGTTTTTGAAGCGGATTTTATCGGCTGATTTCAGCGAACTTGTGGTTACTAATCAGCGGCTCTTGCTGCGTTCTGGCACGCGATTGAAAGTTTGGGTTTCTAATTATGAGAGTGCCATTGAAGTGCTGACTAATGAGGAGTATGCAGCTGTTGTTATTCGGCCGACTCTGAGGTCCTGCGCACCCGAACAAGTCTATGTCAAGACATCGGAACCTTCTCGCTATGGTAGCGAATTGATTGAGTTATTGCTTTCCATTAAGCAGACCAGTTTTGTATCTGCCGCCATTCCTTCAGATGGTATCGTTGGTAGTGCCAAAGTTCCACCAGGAATAGTTGTCACCCATGCTTTTCTGTGCAGTCAATTGCGTACAATTATTGCTGCTATTCCATTGCCGTCCTTTGCCCAAGTCGATTTTGGATCTTCTCAGCTGCCGCCAATCATTCAGCCATCAGAAGATTCCAATTCTTCTTCCGATCTCGGCGCTACCGGTTATCAATTCGGAGTAGACCAGTAACCATAATGCCAAGTATCAATTCGGCCTACGGCAGAATCATAATTTTAAATGGCGGCTCTAGCGCCGGAAAAACTTCGTTGGCCAAGGCTTTTCAAGACTTGATGCTGCCTGAGATTTACTTACTCCAGGGCATCGACATGTTCTGGTTTTCGCTGCCACCCAAGCAATTAGACTTAGATCGCGTTGATCCTGAATTTTATACGCATACTTCTGCAATGCATGACGGCAAGGAAGAATTTCGCATAGTTCCGGGGCCCCAGTTAGATAAGCTTATGCTGGGGCGATACAAGGCCATGTCGGTTTACCTGCGACAGGGGTTTAATATTATCGCTGATGAGGTAGTTTGGAAGCGCTCGTGGCTGGAAGAATCCATCAGAGACTTGAAAGATTTTGATGCCTATTTCGTTAATGTTTATTGCGCCGATTCTGTTGGTGAGGCGCGGGAGAAGAGCAGGGGAGATCGGCATGCCGGTTGGAACCGCTGTTCTGCCAGGTATGCCTCGATGGACGCTCTTTACGACTTGTCTTTAGATACTGGAGTACTTTGTCCAGAAGAGTGTGCGGAGCTTATTCGCAGTGCGTTGGAGAACGGTTTACAGCCAACAGCATTTGGTCTGATGAAAGAAAAATTTTTAGAAATTGGTGAGCGTGAGTAGATAGCTTTTTTATTGGGTTTAATGCATCTAGTAAAATCGTTTTGCTAACTGATAAATTAGGTGCAATGCAAGGTAAGAAATCGAACCTATTGGATCCGCTGGCGCGAGCTCCGAGATCAGATGACCTGCAGAAGCTTTTAAAAGCTGCTCAGGTTGGCAATATGGCGCAGCAATCGATTGTATTGCCGGGCCGCACTAAGTTTGTTATCAAGGTGCAGCTTCGTCGAGCTGGCAGCGGTGGCTTTGCCCGTGCACGAGCAGGTAATGAAGATCCTATTTGGTTTCTCATTGATGGTACAAGTGTCGTCTGGGAGTACAGCACCAGCGATCTTGAACTAATTAGCAATTTGATAGAAGAAGCTGTCTATGCCGCAGGTAGCAAAAGTTCTGGGGCAGCTGATATGGGTACTTCTTTTATTCGCGAGCAGGCTGGGTTTGGAAATCCTAGCGCGCGCGGAAGCTCTACTCAGGGGGGCAGCTCCAGCCAGGGCTTGAACTCCGTCCAGGGCGGAAATTTCGCCCAACAGCTAGCTAATGCCGCTCTATCCAATCAGCCATTGATGAACCCGATAGCTAATACTCCAATTGTTATTCGCTCAGAAGCTCAAACAGCAGCCCTGATGGCGCAGCAGTCATCGACCATGTCGGGAGGCATGCAGCTTTCCGGTAATCTAAGCGAGTTGGGCGTTTTCGAGCTTATCCAGACTATTAGTGTTGCCAAAATGACCGGGCGTCTAGACATAACCAGTGGTTTGCAATCTGTTGAAATCTATTTTGAAGATGGCGGCCCTCGGCGAGCTTCTTTTCGCAGTGATTCAATGACCGCTGCGGTTAAAGAGCTAACTGGTGAAGAGGTAATTATTGAGGGCATGACCTGGAAGAATGGCTTCTTCCAGTTCAATTCGGCCATGAAGTCTAGTGAGCGCTCGCCTATGCGCAGGCTTGATACTCTTCTTATGGAAGGTGCGGCCCTTAGAGACTATCTCGATGGAATTGAAAACCTCGGGTTGACAGAAGACTCTGTGCCGGTAAGGCTTACCAATCCATCTGAATCTGAATTTGAACAAGCTTTAGAGAACTCTGTTCCAGTCAATATGGAGATGCAAAAGTCTCTGTATATGGCCTTCGATGGTAAGAGCACTCTGGCTGATGTGGTCAGTGATAGTGGTCTAGGAAAAATTCTCTGGCTTCCGATAGTATTCAATCTCGCTAAAGCTGGGCTCATAGGTCTAAAAGTAGCAGCTAAGACTAGCGGACAAGGTGGTGAGCTATCGCAGTCACCGGTAGTCAAAGAAGCTGTTAAAGAGGCTTGTCAGCAGATGTTTCGCGCTGACACTGGATTGATGAGTTTCCACCTCTTCTTGCACTTCTTAGAAGTGGAGTATCAGAGAGCGTTGAAGCTTCGTTTGCCATTCAGTCTAATTTTGTTTTCGGTGCACAAAATAGATGGCTTTGAGAAAGAGCAGCTTTCTACCGGAGATCTAAAGGTCGTCTCTGCTGTCGTTCGCTCACTAATAGAGCCGTTTGATTATGTCGGACACTATCAGACACTAGATATCGGCGTCCTCTTACCTCATCGACCAGCCGCATCCGCACGCGAATTTGCTAGCAAGATAGTTAGTGAGTGTAATACTCAATTAGCAAAAAGCAGTAGCACTGCCCGCTTTGTCTGGAATCTTGGAGTAGGTTGCGTGCCTGAAGATGGCATTAAGCTTGATGCTATTGTCGCTAGAGCTGAAAACGAAAAATCTGCCGTTTGATTTTGCCACAATAGAATAAATTTGATTTGACTTGATTTGATTTGGTGACCGTGACCGAGGGTTGCCACAACTTTGTCACAAGTTTTCTTCATTGTCTGATTACTTGCCCTTGGTAAGCGTTCGGAGCAATTTACTAAATTTGATCATTGGAGTAGACGATGAAAACACCGGCTCTGCTGTTGGCTGGCTCTTTTTTGTGCGTTACAAGCATTTCTCTTTGTGCACCTGGTCATTGTCAGCAAGCGCGGCGCTTGGCCAACGGTTTGATCAATGGTCTGCCTCCGGTTTCGATGGATAGCTTTGTCTATGAAGCCGGGGCGCACGCTGAGCACATTTATGGAGACGAAGGTACCAATGGTTTGCCACCATATGAGGGCTTTAACAAGGCTCACAGAATCAATACTGGCATCATGGATAGGCGTGATGCTGGTTTAACCACCGGGCACGGCAGCTACATGCCCGATGCCTGGGGCGCCGATGAGTTTCTGGCACCACCAGGAGAGTGGACGCAGTCGGGCTACCGCAATCACACTTCAGGCAGTGGCTTTACTGATGATGGTATTCCCGATACAAATACCGGTACTGGCAGTGGTGTCACTCCTGATTATGGTCCTCCGCCTGGACCCGGCTACCAGCCCGCCACTATACATGGAAATAACTTTATTGGTTGGTACAGCCCTGAAGAAGTTGCTTTAGCGCAGACTGATTTTCCTGCTGCTTTTGAGCATTTCGTTTATAGCGATCGTTACCAGGGCAGTTGGGAGAACGCTATGTATATTCTTCAAAATGAGATGGGTAGACCGCAGGGTGGTCGCTAGTATCGAGTCGAGGTGACGAAATGAACATTGTTTCTAATAATCGCGCAGTCTTAGTATTTTCGCTCTTAACTATTGCCAGCCTTGGCGCGCCAGCTTGGGCAGAAGATATGCCCTTTGACGTTGCTAATCTAGGCATGAGTTTGCTTTCTAACGGTGGCGCTATGCCGCTGCCAGTAGTGTCAACCGGTTCGGTTGATATTAACTCGGTTGATATGCCTTTTCTGCGCAGTAACGGTGGCCAGGGTGCTTTTCCAATAAGTACTTATGGTGGTGCCGGTGTCGATGCCGGTAGCGGCGGAACTGGAGGAGGAGGCGCAGGCATGCCGGCCCTACCTCCTGGATTTGCCGGTGTCATGTGCCATGGTGTTTTCGCTGGGGCTATTCCTCCTGGTGGTAACATCGAGGACTTTTGGCGCGGTGCCTATGGCTTTGCTGGAGACGCTGCACAGCAAGAAGCCCTGATGCGTGAGGGCGAGTGGTTGCGGCAGAACGGTCAAATCTGACAGCCGTCTCTTACACTTTTGTGGTTAGCGACAGCGGCGTAAGAAGTTGAGAATTGGCCTTCGCGAGTGACAGCCATTGTTCTGTCTGGGCGACTGACAGAACGACTGACAATTGCTTTGTCTTGCCGCATTGCATGCTCTTACTTCGCCAGAGCACGAACTAGATACTGACCTTTCAATTTTTGGTCCGCTAGTTGTTTTGGGCAACTCGTGTTGCATGTGGTCTGGTGAATCGCTGGCTTTGAGGAGTTCTTTTGACTGTGTGGTGACAATTGGAGCGGGAGCATCTGCTACTTTTTCTGCCGGAACAATTACTCCGATTTTAGCAATTGCTGCTAGCTTTTGATTGATCTGATCGGCCGATAGTAGCGAGCTGGCGTCAGCTTCTTGTGCCA
>CALRJJ020000422.1:0-5181 GCA_943367505.1 Flavobacterium psychrophilum
GAAGGCTTTACTCAGTGCTTAGCAAATCGCTAGGGTATGCGGCGTTTGCGGCAATGGAAGGGAAATTCAAAGGTAGTATTGCCCACCACCACTTGTACCAAGATATCTTCTCCCCTGGGATAAATATAAAAGGTTTCGCCGGTGCGAGATTCCATAGGCTCTAAGGCGATGGTGGCTAAACCGGCTTGCTTTGCCCCTTCATTGCGAATCAGGCCTGCTTCTGTATCAACATCGTCGTCTTCGTTGCGGTTGAAAATGTTTTCTCTGGAAGGATAAACTGACACACGGGTTGGCACCGTATGTGATACTCCCGGCCATTCCCCCCAAACACCAAAGACATTGGGGCCACGAAAGAGATCGTGACCATTTGGTGGCACGAGACCTCTAATGTTGCGGGTTCTTTGAATATTGGCTAGCCATGGTCTGTCTTGAGTTAGGTCCCACATGCCTCTTTCGCGGCGAATGCGATCAATAATCTTGTGGTCAACATAGGTAAGTGGTGCCAGTTGTTTTGTCAGCCCGCTTTTGGCGTCAATAACCGCATGAAAAGCTTTGACTGTGCCGAGCCCCACTGGTCTTCTGTGATCGTCTAAATTGGTGACGCAGACGAGAACAGATGCTAGTTCCCATAAATCAATTACAGTTACGGCAACGCGAACGTGATTGGCCGTAATATATCGCAGGGGAAATTCATGATCGATAATTTCATGGGATCTCGGTGAGCCGTGTTCCCAGTTGAATTTTACTTCGCCTGCTAAGTGTGCTGGTTGCTCTGGATCCGACAAGGCTTCCTTCAGTTGGCAACTCTTTTCGAAGAGTTGGGTGGCCGTTTTATTGCTGCCTAATTTGCCAAAGAACATGGCTTCGAGTCTTAACTCATCGGCTAAGTCTTGTTCTTTGTAGCCAGGCTCTGCTGCTAGCAAATTGCGAGCGCGTAAGAAATCGGCGCGAGCATCTTCGTTGAAGCCCTGGCTAGCAAGGGCGCGAGCCAATCGTAAAAAACTCAGCCCCAGTTCTCTTTCGCTAACTTGTTTCTCTTTGTCTTTATGCTCTTTATCTATTTGCTCAAAGATACCTATTGCTTTTCGGGCACTTTCTTCGGCATTTTTGTTTTGACCTAGAGCAAGTTCGGCTTCTGCCAGCTCCGAATAAGCGCTGCCTGCTTCTTTGCTGCTTTTGCCATATTGGGCTGTTAGAGGTTTGAGCAGATCGCTTAGAGTCTCAAAGGCCTTTTGTGGCTTGTCCATGCGATTGAAAAGTAAGCCTTGCAAAAGACGTGCTTGCAAATAGCGGCTGCGCTCTGAGCTGGCCTGATTTGCTTCGTGCAAAGCGGCGGTGTTAAAGTCTAAGGCAACTTGCCAGCGCCTCGATTGTGCGGCCCTCAGCGCTTCGTTGTAGCAGCGCAAAAAATGGTCTGCACTAACGGTATTTTCGGCTGCTCGGCAACTAAGCGGCCAGTAGAGGTGGGAAGCAACAAGCAAAACTGATATTGCTAGAGTGCTGAGGTATTTGCTCTTCCTCTGCTGGCTTTGAACAAGACTAGTCATTGATTTTTCTATCGGCAGATTTGATATCGGAGACTGCTGCGCAATCTTTGCTAATTCTAATATTTTCACTGGCAGTGTCTCGGTCTCTATCCCATCCGATTGCCCCTATCGTAGGCAGGGCAGGTACTGCCAGCACTATCCAGGTTGTCATAGATGGCCCTCAGAAAGAAGCTCTGGTTAAAGCCTCTTGAAATTCGTCACTGCTACCGCAACTATAATAGCCCTAAGTTTAGGGGTGAGGGACGATGCATTTTAGTTGGTCAAAACTATTGCTTGGCACTTTGCTCTCCTTAGCTTTTCTTTTCCCCTGGCAAAATGCTCAAGCTGAGCGCATAAAAGACTTTCGTGTCGATTTGGTTTTGAGCGAAAATGGTTTACTCAAAGTTACCGAAACTATTCGCTATGATTTTGAAAAGGCTCGACGTTCAGCTATATACCGGCGCATTCCGCTGCAGTATACGCGCCACGGCAAGGCCACAACTCTGACAATATTGCCGCTTTCCGTTAAAGATGGTGATAAGTCTGCGCCTTATACCTGCAAACTCATGGGTGGCTTTGCCAATTTACAGATTGGTGATAGCAAAAAATTGTTGACTGGCCAGCATATCTTTAGCATTAAGTATGAAGCCGATAATGCTGTTAACTTCGTAAATAAGGTGCCCGAACTCTTTTGGAGCTGCCTGGGCAGTGAATGGTCATGCCCCATTGATAATGTAAATGTTGTTTTGCACGCGCCTGCTAAGATCAATCTTTCTGCCGTTAAGACTCTTTCTTATCTTGGTTCTAGCGGCGCAAAAGGTCGATCGCAGGGCAAAATTGCCGGAAACAGTTTGCAGTTTTCTGCTAATCACATAAATGCTGGCCAGGATTTCTCTTGCGTTGCCACTTTTCCAATGGCTTCAATTGGCCCGCCATCAACAATTGATAGCCTCCTGGTCGCTTTGATGTACTGGAAGTCTAGCCTGGCAATTCCTGCTATTACTTTGGTGCTACTGGCGCTTTTGTGGTTTATCTGTGGTCGTGACCCGCTTAGTTTCCAGGCTGCTTCTGAGTGGATGCCACCAACTGATTTGACGCCTGCCGAGCTAGGTACGCTCATTGATGAGCACTGCGACAAGCATGACATCACTGCTACTCTGCTCGATTTGGCCTGTCGGGGTTATTTGATAATTACTGAAGTGCCCTATGGTGGATTGATGGGGCTGGACAACAAAGATTATCAGTTTAAAAAGGCCGCCAGCCCCGACCCTGAGCGTCTAAAGCCCCATGAGGTCTTGCTGCTATCGAGTATGTTCGTCGCCAACGATAAAACCCATTTGTCGATTTTGCGTGGCCAGTACCGCGAATATCTTAGTGATATGCGTCGCCTTATTTATCAAACATTGGTGAAAGACCAATACTTCGCCCGTTTACCTCAAAATGATCGTGATGCTTTTGTGGTTGTCGGCTCCCTGGTTTTGGGTGTCGGTGTGATGCTGCTGACCAAAGCGGTGCTGGCAGGTGATCTCTATAAGCAATACGGAATGGGTTTTGCCTTATCAGGATTGATGATCATTTTCGCCAGCGTGATTATGCCTAAGCGAACTCTTAAAGGGGTCGTTGCATTGCGGCAAGCGGAAGCCTTTAGAAGTTTTGTCAGGAGTGCTGATCACGCTCAATTTGAACGCATAGCTCGCGAAGACCCTGGGGCCTTTGGACGGTTTTTGCCCTATGCCTGTGTCTTAGGCGTAGCTGAAAAATGGGCCTACAACTTCAGAGACTTGTTAGATGCTGGCCCCGACTATTTCCGAGTATTTAGCGGCGATATTGGCCCAGAAGAGAAGGTTGGCGCTAAGTTTGATTCGCTAGGCTATACCTACGGGCTCTCTCGGGCCATGGCGACTATTAACTCTTCAATTGATAGCAGGGTCGCCGCCAATGATGGCGCCTCTGGCGGTTCTAGCACTTCCAGGTATCGTTAAAAGCTTAGAAGTCTCAGAATTTGGAAGTTTCCGCCTAATTTTTGAAATTGAAGGATAATTGTTGTATGTGCAAGCTAGATAAGCATGAACATATCAAGCAGGCTGGGTGGCGCGGGTCCTCCCTCTTTGCTGCGCCTGTTCTTAGACGCCTGTCTGCTTCTGTGCTTGCCCTGGTAACGGCACCGTTAGTAGCGATTGCCGTCATGGAGCCAGCTCGCTGCCAGACTTCGACGGCTCCTCAAGTTTCCACATCTTCTCAAGCTTCCACATCGTCTAAAGTTTCCATGTCTGCGCCGGTTGCTCATACCAAACCCGTCAAAGCACGCCAGTCTAAGCATAGGCGCAGGGCTGCAAACCCATCGACTGCCGCGTCTGCAGCAAGGCAGCTGAAAGGTACCGGCCCAGAAACGAGACTGACTGCTCTCACTCCCCATATAGACCAGTCAGGGCAGAAGGCCGATGCTGAAGTGACTGCCGTCCTCAAGTATGGTGCCCGCAAGCACAATGAAGGCAACTATGAAGAAGCTGAAGCTGCTTTTCGCCACGTGCTCAGTCGTGATCCTGCCAATGTTGATGCTTTTTACGATCTCGGTGCTTTAGCCGAGCGAAAGGGTGATTTGATAGGAGCGCTAAGCAGTTATCGTGCCGCTTTAGCTCTAAAACCTCATGATAAAGAAATAGCCGAGGCCGTTAGCTCTATCGAGAAGACCTTGCGCAATCGCCCGGCCTTTAGTTTCAGAGAAAACCATCGTCAAGCTAATCGTGGGCAGTTTGGCCTTCCTGGTGTTTCTTCAGCTGCCCCTGCCCCTGCCCCTGCCCCTGCCCCTGCTTCTACTAATGCTCCGGTTCAGTTTCCGGCAATAGCTGGTGATTCTTCAATCGGCTTTGATGGCGCTCCTGTTTTGAGTGCCCCCGTTCTCAATTCTGCGGTTCTGCCCGGCAGCGCTGCCGAGCAGCCTCCTCTGATTGCATCCCCCCAACTAGGAGCGCTACCAGTAGATCCAGTTACAGTTGCCCCAGGAACCTTTCAGCTTAGTTCCGCCAAGAATGGCTTGTTAGCACCGACCATGGGGGTAACACCGGCGTCAACAGCGTTACCGGCAGCCCCGCCAGTGGTCGGGGTGGCTCCTCGCAGTCATCCAGTGGCTCGTATGTTCCTCAATACGGCTCTTAATCAGGGTGCATCTATTGGTTTGCGGGCAGCTGGTCTGCATTGCCCAGCTTGCCACCTGATGCGCTTTCGTTTTTGATGGCAAAATCTTTGCCAGGATTTTTGAATTATTTATTAGGCTTGCGGCTGAAGCATTCGTCGTCTTCCGGTCTTTTTTGTTTATGTTTTCTAAGTCTTGGTTGCTCTTTGTGGTGCCCTCCAGGTTTAGCTTCAGAGCTGCGAATTAGTCGCCCAGTTGCCGTTGATATGACTGACTCTTGCTGTACGGTCGAAGATGGCTTGAATGGTCTAGACAAGGCAATAATTTTGCCCGGTTCAGCAGTGGCTCATTTCGCTCATTGGCGCAAGCGCTATATCAATCCGGTTTTTTGCCCGGTATTGCTTTGCCACGGCAGCTGTGGCAGCTTCGATGATGCTTGCATAATGGAGCGGGGAGTCGTTCTTCTCAACCCTGCTAGCGGCTGTGCTGGCTCTTGTAAGTAGACTGCCATGGTTTATACTT
>CALRJJ020000423.1:0-5165 GCA_943367505.1 Flavobacterium psychrophilum
TTGGCTCATGGATGAAACTAAAAAACGGTAAAGCATTGAAATTCGATGCCTGCCTGGATGATATCCAAACTTTGTTGCCTAATCTCAGAGCTAATCATCCTGGTTTACCAGTCTTTCTGCTGGGTGAATCTATGGGTGGTGCTATCGTCCTGCGTGCCAGTTCGATCTATCCAGAACTAATGGATGGTCTCATTTCATCGGTGCCATCTGGCCAGCGCTACAAGGACGGTACTGACTTAAAAGTAGGAGTGAAGCTCATAACTGGCGCTCGCAAGCAGTTTGATGTTGGTACATCAATAGTTGACCAGGCAACAAAAAATGAGCGCCTTAGAGAAATCTGGGAATCAAGCCCACGAAATCGCATGGACTTATCAGCGGTGCAGCTAGTTGATTTCCAAACCTTTATGGACGGCAACAATGATGCGGCAGCGAAGGTAACTACATTACCTGTGCTGATGTTGCAAGGCACCCTCGATAGACTGGTCAAGGCTCAAGGGACATGGGAAATTTTCAATGAACTCGGAACCAAAAACAAGACATTTATCGAATTGCCGAGCGAGCATCTGGTGATTGAATACGGGCGCGTAAAGAGCAACACCTATGATTCGAACATGGCCCAATTTATCTCGACTTGGATGGCAGCCAATGCCACAGCCTCAAGCAACCAGGAAAAGAAAGCTAGCACTAGCTCTAGCTCAGCACCTGTTGCCCCTAGCAATTCTGCCAACAGTGTTTTGATTTTCACAGCACCATGGTGCGGGCAGTGCGACGACGTTGATCAGCAGATTGCCCAAGCTCAAAAAATCTTTGGTGAGCGCATACAATATAAAAAAATCGACATTGATGATCCCAAAAACGCTGCTCTCATGAAACAACATTCTATTCAGGCCATACCATCATTTGTATTTCTAAAAGCTGATGGCACAACCAGTTCAACCTTAATTGGCAACAGCAGTTTTGCTAATTTCTCCGGAGGTATCTATGACAGCCTGCAATAAATTCAAATATGTTCTGTTAGCTGGTGCTTTTCTCTGCTTTGGTTGCAATGCTGGCCAGAACGTCGCAAGAGTAGCAGCGCAAGAAGCTAATCAATTTCAAAATCAAAATCAAGCTTCAGGTCAAAACGGCAAAAGCGGAACAGTAATTGGACCTGCCAATGTTCCCTACCAGGTAGATGATGCCCAAATTATTCAAGCCCAAAGTCAGCAAGCACGTAAAGTAGAACTAACTGTTACAGCACCAATTAAAAAAATGCTGCGTGAAGAAGATTACCGCGAACCCCATCAACGTTTTCTATTGATGCTTTCAAATGGCACCACTGTGCTCGTGGCTAACGATCTTCAATACGGTACTTATGCACCGGTGCAAGAAGGAAATGTCGTGCGCATTCATGGAGAATCTATCTGGAATGAGCGGGGCGGTGTTTTGCATTGGACACACAAATCTGATGAGCCGCGCCACGAGAGTGGTTATATCGATTTCAACGGCATGCGCTATCAATAGGAAGCAATAAGTGGAAGACTCAGAAGCCAAGCCCACAAAAGTACAGACCTTGCAATCAGAGTTGGCACAGACTCGCACATTGCTTGCTATGGACAGAACACTACTGGCCTGGATTCGTACATCTCTATCACTCTTTGCCTTTGGCTTCACGCTGGCGCGTTTTGTCCATGACTTAATCAAAAACAAAGCCCTGGTAGACTTCAAGACCCAATCTCCAGAGCAGCTTGGCATCACCCTAATGCTTTTGGGAATCTTAGGATTGATTTGCGGCACTATTGAGCACTGGCTCTCTTTGCGCAAATTGAATAGTGAAATACAGGTCGCCCGCTGGTCTTCAACCCTGGCAGTGGCAGTTAGCCTTATTGTCATTAGCATTTTGCTATTGGTCGACCTCGTAGTTAATTTAACTCCGCACTAAAAGCTGACAGCAAGTCGATTTCAACCGCATAGTAAATAACAGACAATTGAAGAGTCGATCAAAGTTTTAGAGACATTTAGCAGTAGCCGATCAGATACACCACCTGTCTGATACTCTGGACAACTGCTTTAGCTCCCCCTCCCTTGACATGGGGCAAAAGCTGACCCCTAACAAGGAGAGTAAGCGTGAGTCGTTACGCCAAGAAATTTTTCAGCGTGCTATTAGCAGCTACAGCGCTCCTCGCGCCAGCAGCTGGTATGTGCGCTGACAGCAAGAAACCACACATCATCTTCATTATGGGAGACGATATTGGTTGGTTAAACATCGGTGCCTATAACCAAGGTTTGATGTCTGGCCGCACTCCTAATCTCGACAAAATGGCTCAAGAAGGCATGCGCTTTACTGACTATTATGCAGAAGCTAGTTGCACAGCAGGCCGAGCCAACTTTATCACCGGCGAGCTGCCAATTCGCACCGGCATGACCACTGTAGGGCAAGCTGGCTCGCCTATCGGCATACCAGACCAAGCTATCACCATTGCCACTGCCCTCAAAGCTCAAGGCTACACCACTGGACAATTCGGCAAAAACCACCTGGGCGACCTCAACCAATTCTTGCCGACAGTACATGGTTTCGATGAGTTCTTTGGTTATCTCTATCACCTTGATGCTATGGAAGACCCAGCTCACCGCAATTATCCTCAAGAACTAAAGAATGTGGTTGGTCCACGCAATATGGTTCATAGCTGGGCCACTGATACTGATGACCAAACAGTACAACCGCGCTGGGGCAAGATCGGCAAACAAAAAATCGAAGACGCCGGTGAGCTTTATCCCAAGCGCATGGAAACAGTCGACGACGAAATTCTTGCTGATTCAGTCAAATTCATGGACAAAGCGAAGAAAGACAACAAGCCTTTCTTCCTCTGGCTCAACCCCACACGCATGCACGTAGTTACCCACCTTTCAGACAAATACGAATCAATGCGTAATTCTGAAAACGGCTGGAGTATTCACGAAGCTGGTATGGCTCAGCTCGACGACATCGTCGGCTCGGTGCTCAAATATGTCAAAGATAATGGCATGGATGAGAACACCATTATTGTCTTTAGTACAGATAACGGCACCGAAAACTTCACTTGGCCAGACGGAGGTCAAACACCATTTGCTGGTGGCAAAGGCACCGCTCTTGAAGGCGGCTTCCGCGCTCCTGCTATCGTTCGTTGGCCTGGCAAAGTGCCAGCAGGCAAGGTCGAAAATGGTATCTTCTCAGGCCTCGACTGGTTCCCTACATTCTTAGCTGCGGCTGGCGATTCTAATATCAAACAAGAATTGCTCAGCGGTAAGAAAATTGGTGATACCACATACAAAGTGCACCTCGACGGTTATAACCAATTAGATTTGCTCACAGGCAAAGGCCCATCTAATCGCAAAGAAATCTATTACTTCACTGAAGGCACTCTTGGTGCTGTGAGAATCAACGATTACAAATATCGCTTTACCGATCAACCCAACGGCTGGCTCGGTGCGACCGAAAAAGTAGATTGGCCAATTTTGACAAATCTGCGCTTAGACCCACTTGAAAGAACTGGTATTTCGAATGGTAAGACCGGCTCACTAGGCTACTACGACTGGTTTGCCTATGAGTTCTGGCGCTTCGTTTTTGTGCAGCAAGAAGTTGCTAAAACCGCAGCGACATTTGTTGAATTCCCACCAATGCAAAAAGGTGCTAGTTTCAACATGGAAGCTGTAAAACAAGCAATCCAAGAAAAAATGAACGCTAGAAGCAGATAGATAGATCTGAATTAGTCCATTGAATAACAAGATGACAAAACAGCAAAACCCAGCTAAGCGAATCATTATCGCTCAGCTGGGTTTGCTGCTTTTGTGCTTAGGTAATCCGGCCCTTGCCGCAAGTGATACCAAAGATATGGTTTGGATTCCGGGCGGCGAATTTTCGATGGGCAGTAAAAATCCCCTGAAAGAATCCGCCGCAAGCCCGTCTGCTTCCACCACTAAATCATCGGCAACGGCCTGTCAGACAGAAGGCCATTGCACCGCTCAAGACGACATGCGCGACGCCCGCCCCATCCATCGCGTTTATGTCGATAGCTTCTGGATGGACAAAACAGAAGTAACCAACGACCAATTCGAAAAGTTCGTCAAAGCCACTGGCTATAAAACAATCGCTGAGATTGCGCCTACCAAAGAAGAATTTCCCACCGCCCCTAAAGAAAATCTAGTAGCGGGCTCAACAGTATTTACTCCCACCGCCAGAGCGGTACCACTACAAAATATGTATCAGTGGTGGCGCTATCAGCATGGTGCCGACTGGAAGCATCCGCAAGGCCCCCAGAGCAGCATCAAAGGCAAGGGAAACTACCCAGTGGTGCACATTGCCTACCCCGATGCTGTAGCCTATGCAAAATGGGCCGGTAAGCGCTTGCCAACAGAAGCTGAATGGGAATTTGCTGCCCGTGGTGGCAAAGATGGTGACACTTACACCTGGGGCAACGAACTTAAACCAGGCGGCAAGTGGATGGCCAATATTTACCAGGGTCAGTTTCCCGTCAAAGATACGGCTTTAGATGGCTTTGCTGGCATCGCCCCAGTCAAGCAATATCCGCCCAACAAATTTGGCCTCTATGACATGGCCGGCAACGTCTGGGAGTGGTGCAGTGATTGGTACCGGGCTGATTACTATGCCCAGCTAGCGCAATCAACAAAAGGCGTGGTCAAAAACCCTAGCGGACCAGATAGCGCCCTTGACCCTGCCGAACCAGGCGAAAAGAAACGCGTGCACAGAGGCGGCTCTTTTCTTTGCAGCGACCAATATTGCACACGCTATATGATTGGCACCAGAGGCAAAGGCGAAGTTAACACTGGCGCCAACCATCTCGGTTTTCGCTGCGTCAAAGCAACGAAATAATCAAATTTTACGCACTTCTTTTTCTACTTCTTCAAGGTGTTCCAATCTAGACTTGATTAACTGCGCTGGCATCTTATTTTCTTTCGACAAACGGTGTTCATAACTCAAAGTTGAAAGAAGCGATACGGCGTTGCCAACGGTAGCCATGCTGGTTCCGACAGTGCCAACAATAGCGCCACGATAAAACATACTGAGTTGTTTGCGCGGTCTCAAATTATAGCGATAAGAGCCAATGCAGCCGAAAATACCTTGAGTCATCAATTGTGCGCCAATAACTGGGGCTAACAAATTGTTTTGCAGAGCCACTTTTTCATTG
>CALRJJ020000424.1:0-5148 GCA_943367505.1 Flavobacterium psychrophilum
CAAACCGAGATCAAGAATTACCAAATCGTAGTCGGTGTATTTCAGGGCATGGTCGGTATCAGTTCCGGAGCGAACATGATCAACTGAAAACCTGTTATTGCGGAGAGCAAGAGCTATTCCTCCCGCCAGAAAATCATCATCTTCTGCCAGCAATATTCTCATTTGGTCTACCTTTTCCGTACTCTTTTCAAAAGTCTTTTGAGCACCCTTGTCAACGCCAGTTTGGCTATTGGGGTGAATATTCTTCTGTTGGCCAGAGCCGAGATTATTATCGAAAGTATTCAATGTTCTTTCGCTTCTGCTAACTACTGTGTGCACCCTCTACGAGAATAGAAAGTTGCTGTTTTTTACAATAAATGGCGATTCTTTCAAGTACCTTGCATCGCAAGCTCAGGTTGACAAGTTCTTCTATTCATAGCCCCTGAGAGTGCAATCAAGAGTACTAATTGCAAGCATCTCATAAACTCCAAAGGCAGTCCTAATATAATGTGCAAATTGGCTGCAGCAAGAACTGGCAGCCCTTCTTGTCATTGGAGACTGAAATGCTCAAGGCCGGTATCGTTGGTTTGCCAAACGTAGGCAAATCTACTCTTTTCAACGCACTAACTGCTTCTTACCAGGCCGAAAGTGCCAACTACCCATTCTGCACAATTGAGCCAAACACTGGCATAGTCAAGGTGCCAGATGAGCGCCTCGATAAGTTGAAAGAGTTAGTCAAGCCCCAGCAAGTACTGCCGGGCGTTTTTGAGTTTGTTGATATTGCCGGTCTCGTACGCGGCGCAAGCAAAGGCGAGGGACTGGGCAACCAGTTTCTGTCTCACATCCGCGAAGTTGATGCCATCGTCCACGTCGTCAGGTGTTTTGACGACGAAAACATCACCCACGTAGACGGGTCGGTGGACCCACTGCGAGATGTCGAGACAATTCACATTGAGCTTGCCATGGCTGACCAGGCCTCAATCGCCAAAAGAATGGAAAGATTGAAGAAGCAAAAGAACAATATCGACAAGCGCTCGCAGCTCGAAATGAGCATTTTTGAAAAAATCTCTCCGTTTATCGATAATGTCGAAGCCGTTGACCTCTCAGTCTTGACTGACGAAGAAAAGGCAATTTTGCCTCAACTTCAACTACTCTCCACCAAACCCCTGCTCTACGCAGCCAATGTCAAAGAAGACCAACTAGCCGACCCTGATGCCAATAAATATCTGCAGATCTTGAAAAAGAAAGCAGAGGAAGAGAAGCGTCCAGTGGTCTTAATTTCGGCCCAAATTGAAGCTGAGCTATCGGCCTTAGACAAAGATGAAAGAGACAGTTATCTGGAAAGCCTTGGTGTACAAGACTCTGGCGTTAATACTATGATTCGGGCAGCCTTCGCCCTACTTGGCCTAAAGACCTACTTTACAGCCGGAGAAAAAGAAGTTCGTGCCTGGCCTTTCGAAACCGGTTTCACCGCCCCTCAATGTGCCGGAATTATCCACAGCGACTTTGAACGTGGCTTCATCAAGGCCGAAGTAATTGGCTACAAAGACTATGTCACCTGCGGCACAGAAAAAGCAGCGAAAGAAAAAGGCCTGATGCGTCTCGAAGGCAAAGACTATGTCATGGCCGACGGTGACGTCGTTCACTTCAGATTTAACGTATAGCCAATTTTAAAAGTGCTTAGCCATTTCAATCTAAAACTTGACCGATATCGGTCAAGTTTTGAGTGAAAAATAACCGCATCCTCTTTTTGCCGTCCAGAACTTGACCGATATCGGCCGAGTTATTAACGACGAAATAGCAATAACGGCCGAAAACTTTGACGAAACGGCAAGAGGGTAACCAGCATGGGAATTACACCATTTGCAACAGGCCTAAATCGCCGTACTATCAGCCTTATGATAGGAAAGGCCATGAATCGCAAAAACATTCAAAATACTTTGGCAATAATTCTCGCTCTTGGGTCGGCCCTTGGAGCGTTACCTGCAGCATTTGCTCAAGGTTACTCGACCTACGGTCCATATCCAGCCACTCCTGGACCCTGGACAGGTTCGGTCGCGCCAGTGCAGCCATACGTGCCAAGCAATTTACCAAACGGTCTTCCAGTTAACACTGAATATTCGCCCAACTACATAGGTAACGGGCATACCACAACAAGCTACGGCGATTATCGCAACCCTTCAGTCGGCTACCAGATACCAACCAACAATGGTCAGGCCCTAAACTATCGGCCCAACTCGCAAACGTTCAATGGCAGCTATGCCCGCGGCAACGGTAGCTCCAGCTCTATGGCTCTCATTGTCGGCGGCGGAATGCTCGGTGCCGGTGCAATGGCTGCGGGAGCTCGCTCCTTAACTTCAAGAATGGGAATGGGTGGCATGAGAGGTGGCGGCGGTGGCGCCCACTCTAACTACCAAAAAGACATGGAAGAATCGGAGAAAAGGCGGAAGAAACAAGAAGAGAAGATTCAAAATGAGCTGAAGAAGGCTCATGAGGCTGACCTAAAGCGCAAAGGGATTCTTCCCACCTCGGCCCAGGCGCCGAGCTCTCGCTCGCAAGACATGCCATATGGTCAAGCAAATCAATCTTATAGAACCAATCAACCGTCTTACAAGCCAAACAATTCGGAACAACTTGAAGGGGACGTTTTGCCAGCCAGCGCCGCCCAAAAGCTCGACTTTTAAATTGAAATTGATGGCCAACAAGAAAACTTGAGGGTACAACTAAGTTAGTTGCGTCCCTAATTCATTTGCAGGTGATCTTGGCCGAAGCTGAACTTACGATTCAGTACAAAAGTACTCCCGCGGCTCTAACCAATGTCGCCTGTTGGATCGCCTGGCCGATCTCATTTATTGCCTGGTTTTGGTCATGCTTGGCGCTGGTCCCTCACATAGGAACTCTGAGCAGTGGCCCGGTAATTCTCTTTCTAGCGGCCAATGCTGGCGTGGTTAGCCTGATTGGGCTACTTCTGTTTCTTTCCTCGGACAACACCATCTTTGTCTCGCGAGACGGTTTATCTTTGCCGTTCTTTGTCAGTCCATGCTTCGGTCTTAGAGCGAAGAAAAAATGGCGCGATCTTCTATCGATTGACTTCGACTCAGCCGATGGCGGTAATATAAGACTCTTCTTTAAACATTCAAATTCGGTCAATCTTCAGCTGCGCTACTTGATGAAAGAGCATCTAGATAGCTTGGTAATGGCTCTAGACGTTTGGGCTGGAGGCTCCGAAAACTTCAATGCTCTGCTTGATGCTCGTACTTTTCTTCATCAGAAAGACGGCGGTCACTTGCCCTCCCACAACGAGCCTGGCTATACCGAAATGTGGCAAGACGAACTAGCTAGACGCTTTGGATCAACCACTTTCGTTCCGCTCGAACCCGGTGATAGCGTTCAAGCAGGCAACTACAAAATTGAAAAACAAATTGCCTTTGGGGGACTCTCTGCTATTTACTTGGCCCGCAACAAAGATTCTGAGAGAATCGTCCTGAAAGAAGCTGTAGTACCTGACGGTGGCAATGAAGAACTAAAAGAACAGTCGTATAACCTTTTGAAGCGAGAAGCCGAAATGCTGGCCCGCCTCTCCCATGAACAGATTGCCCGAGTATTTGATCACTTTATAGACAACCAGAGACACTATATTGTTGTGGAGTATTTGAGTGGCAGCGATCTAAGGCGCCTAGTCAAAGAAAACGGCGCTCAACCCCAATCGCTAGTAATCGAATGGGGTATACAAATGGCTGAGATACTGGCCTATCTTCACGAACAAGAAGAGGCGATTCTTCATCGTGATTTCACCCCAGACAATATGATCTTAAAAACCGATGGCACAATTGCCATTATCGACTTCGGCGCAGCAAACTTTTTCCTGGGCACTGCCACTGGTACCATGATTGGCAAACAAGCTTACATCGCACCAGAACAGCTACGTGGCAAAGCCAATCCCCAAAGCGACCTTTACGCACTCGGTGGCAGCCTCTTCTTTCTTTTGACCGGCGAAGACCCGGAGCCCCTAGCTGTATCTCAGCCAGCGCTCGTCAATCGACAAATTAACCCAGAACTAGATAAGCTAGTCGCGGCTCTCACACAAATGGAAGTTGAAGACCGCCTGCAATCAGCACGACTTGCTGTCGAGGCTCTCAAAGAATTAAAAAGAGTAGCTCATGCCTGAAGTTAAAAACAAGCTACTACCTTCAGTTTCGAACCAGGTACCGAATGTTCTGGATCAATCAGATGTAATGCCCTTTATGCCCAACGCTGACTTCTTTCTCTGGTTTACGCCTATTGCATCACGGATAGCAATACTATTGTTTGTCTTTCCGTTTTTTATCGGAATGCTTCGTACCCTCGGTGTTTTCGATAGAATCGTCTTCCCGCTCGCTAAAGCCTATATCAATAGCCTCAAGCCCTTTCTGCAACTCACGGTCAGTGCAGAACTAGCACCGATGATGAGCGGCATAACCAATCTGCTCTACGTGATTTTCGTAGTGCTCGGTGTTGCTGTCACAACAGTGACTATTAGGCTTCTACGCAACTCCAACTCTCTCTGCCTTACAGTCAAAGGAATTAGTCTTGGCACCGCATCGGGGACGGCCAACAGGGCTCATCTAGAGAGCAATTCTCCTAGTGGTGGTTCTGCGAACTTCGCCGCCACATCTGGCCGCAACGAGGCACAAGTAGGCGCAGTTTCTGTTATTGCAAGAAACCAAGTTATTTATCAAGAGCGACATGAACTTGATTTCAAACAGGTCAGTTCAATCGAAATTATCCGGCCCAAAACTACCCGCTCAAATCTAGACTATGTATTTGTCTTTCATCGCGGTCTATTGCCAGCCTTCAAAATCCGCTACGGAGATATTCTCAACGCCAAGGATCGAGCAATATTTGTAGCGGCCATCAAAGAAAGGTTCGCTGATCAAATTGACGACGAAATGCTTGAGCCCTTCGAAATCGCTGGGGAGAAGCAGAGTTATACAGAACTCTGGCTGAAAGAACTCTCGGCCTCACCCAAAAGAGACAAACTGACTCCACTAGAGCTCGGGGCGAAATTACACCATGGTCGCTACACAATCATTTCTAGAATTGGCATGGGCGGTCAGGGCACAGTTTATTTAGCCCAAGACAATTTAGCCCACGACAATTTAGCCCAAGACAATTTAGCCCAAAAGAACC
>CALRJJ020000425.1:0-5144 GCA_943367505.1 Flavobacterium psychrophilum
ATGTTGTCGGCTGCCCTGATGAGAAGAGTTTTGTCGAGTCGATCGCCAAGCCTAGAAAGATCATTTTGTTGGTCAAAGCCGGAGAAGCGGTTGATCAAACAATTGACAAATTGAAGCCCTACTTAGAGAAGGGCGACATCATTATTGACGGCGGTAATTCACACTTTACCGATACCATGAAGAGAGAAAAAGCCCTGGCAGCTGAAGGCTTGCAGTTCGTGGGCTCTGGAGTATCTGGTGGTGAGGAAGGCGCTCTTTGGGGGCCATCACTCATGCCTGGTGGAAATCTTGATGCTTACAAGCAAGTGCAACCAATTTGGGAAGCAATCTCAGCAAAAGTTGATGGTAGCCCATGTGTAACTTATTTAGGACCAGACGGTGCTGGTCACTTTGTCAAAATGGTGCATAACGGTATCGAATATGGTGATATGCAGCTGATCGCCGAAATCTATGATGTACTGAGACGGGTGCTTAATATGTCGGCGCAGGACATGGCCGAAGTTTTCACTAACTGGAACAAAGGTCTGCTTGATTCATTCTTAATCGAGATTACTGCTCAAATTCTATCGGTGGTTGATCCTGAAACCAAGAAACCACTAGTTGATCTGATTCTCGACAAAGCTGGCCAAAAAGGTACTGGTAAATGGACATCAGAAGCCGCCCTTGACCTGGGCGTTCCAGTGCCAACAATTGATGCTGCCCTGACTGGACGTGTGCTTTCATCGATGAAAGAGGAGCGCAAGCTAGCATCTACAGTGTTTGCATCGGTCACCAGTGAGCTAGCGAAAGTGCCACCAGCCGATAAGAGCTTGATTGGTCATTTAGAAAAGGCCCTCTATGCCAGCAAAATTTGTAGCTATGCTCAAGGTATGGCCTTAATCAAAGCTGGATCTGACAAATATAATTGGGGCGTTAATCTCTCCGAGTGTGCTCGTATCTGGAGAGGCGGCTGTATTATTCGCGCCCAGCTACTTGAGCGAATCCGTACAGCTTTTGATCGCAACAACAGCTTGCCTAACTTGTTAATCGATCCTGATTTTGCTGTTTGGATGGCTAATTCCCATGAGTCGTTGCGGGCTGTGGTACAAGAAGCCGTCAAACGGGGTATTCCAGTACCGGCTCTAACGGCGAGTTTGTCGTATTTCGATAGCTATCGCAGTGCCCAGCTTCCGCAAAATCTTACTCAAGCTCAGCGAGATTTCTTCGGTGCCCATACCTATGAGCGGGTGGATAAACCAGAAGTCGGATTTGTGCATACTGAATGGATGGAATTGATTAAGCAGCCAATTAACTCAAAATAATTGGCCACCTTTTCGCTGACTGCCATTAATGTCGGTACCTTCAATCTCGGAGAGGCCGACAAAATCATTACCCTTTTCAGCAGAGAAAAGGGTATGCATAGGGCCGTTGCTAAAGGCGCGCGCAAGCCCGGGGCAAAAATTGCTGGCAAAGCTGAGCTTTTAAATGTCAACAAATTGCTTCTGGCTAAGGGCAAGAATCTAGACATCATTACTCAGAGCGAAAGCATTGAGACTTATCCGAATTTGCGTCACGACCTGAAGCGGCTCACCTATGCTTTGTATTACGCTGAGCTGACTCAGGTCTTTGGCCAGGAGTTGACGGAGGAATGCTCACGGTATTTTGACCGACTTACCCTATCTATAGGTCTAATGGCAGCTAGTGGGCGAGATCCAGCCTTGCTCTGTCTCGAATTTGAATTTGCCTTACTTGAGATGCTTGGTATTAGGCCTGAGCTTAACCATTGCGTCTCTTGCCGTGAAACTCTCAATGAGCGCAATATCAGCGCTTTCAATCATGAGCTGGGGGGCCTGGTCTGCCAAAAATGCTTCTATAAGATTCGTGCCATGGCTTCGCAATCTGGTCCAGTGGCCGCAGCGGTTCATGAAGAACCATCTCTGGCTATGAACCAGCGGGCTGAAGCAATTGAGAATCAGCGCAGCAATATTTACGTAACGCCTTTGGTATGGAAAAGGATGGTTTTAGCTCGCATTGCTTCTGCCAGTATCAATATTGATGGTAATGAGCCGGATTATGAGCCTCGGGCTAACGACAGTATCAAAATGGCAACAAGTGCCGCTCGACGTGTTTTGCAAAGCTATATTGAGTACAAGTCAGGGAGACGAATGCGCGCTCTTGACCTGCTTGCTGACTTAGTTTAGCCATTTCCAATATCTTTTTGTAATCTTTTTGACCTTTTGAAAAGTGCTTGAAAAGCGGCTAAAATAGCGTGTACAAGACCGTTGGAGAGAAGAATGAGTTTAACTAATAGCCATCTGGCCAATAGCGATCCGGCCCTGTTTGAGATGATCAACAGAGAGCTAGTACGCCAGCAGAACAGTATCGAGTTAATTGCTTCTGAAAATTTTGTCAGTGAAGCAGTGCTTGAGGCTCAAGGTTCGGTCTTGACAAATAAGTATGCTGAAGGTTTGCCTGGCAAGCGTTATTACGGCGGTTGCGAGAATGTTGATGCAGTAGAGCGCTTAGCCATCGAAAGAGTAAAGCAACTGTTTGGTGCTCCCCATGCTAATGTGCAGCCCCACAGTGGTGCGCAAGCAAACATGGCGGTTTTTTTCGCCATGCTCAAACCTGGTGATTCTATCCTCGGAATGGCTTTAGACCAGGGTGGTCACCTCACCCATGGCTCGCCGGTCAATATGTCAGGCAAGTGGTTCGATGCCCACTTCTATGGTGTTGATCCGCAAACTGGCTTGCTTGACTATGACATGGCCGAAACGGTTGCCCATGCCGTAAAGCCCAAGATTATCGTCTGTGGTGCTAGCAATTATCCACGCATCATTGATTTTGCCCGGATGCGCCAGATCGCAGATAGCGTTGGCGCTTACCTGATGGCTGACATTGCTCATATAGCTGGTCTGGTGGTGGCTGGTCTCCATCCAAATCCTTTCCCCCATGCCCACTTTGTCACCACTACTACTCACAAAACCCTCCGTGGTCCGCGTGGTGGTGTGGTTATGTCACTAGAAGAATTTGCACCGCTGGTTGATAAAGCCGTATTCCCTGGTATTCAGGGTGGACCATTGATGCATGTTATTGCTGCTAAAGCAGCAGCCTTTGGTGAAGCATTGCAGCCAGAATTCAAAATCTATCAAAAGGCAATTGTAGACAATGCTAAGGTTCTCGCCGCTACCCTGGTAGAAGAGGGTTTGGCAATTGTCTCTGGTGGCACCGATAACCATTTGATGACAGTTGATTTACGCCCCATCGCTATGACAGGCAAGAAGGCCAGTGCTGTTCTTGAAGAAGTGAATATCACTACCAATAAAAATGCCGTGCCTAATGATCCGGAAAAACCAATGGTGACTAGCGGCATCCGCTTAGGTACACCGGCGGTGAGCAGCCGTGGTATGGGTGTAAACGAAATGAAGGCAATTGGATCAGCCATTGCTGCAACATTGAAGGCACCCGAAGATGAAGCTGTTAAAGCTCAGTCACGTAAAACTGTCGATGAGCTTTGTAAGAAATTTCCACTCTACGAGAGCAAGCTAGCAGCTGTTAGATGAAAACACTCGAATTGCCAAGTGATGAGTCGAAGAAAAGTGGCCGTTCGCGTGCCTCTAAGCTTTTGATTCACCTTTGTCAGTTTCTGCTTCTGGCCGTTGGTGTTTGGTGGGCTTATGTGCCCGCTGGCAGTGATCTTAGCCAAATGCAAATTCCTGGTTTTTTGATTGCTTTAGCTATTAGCTGGTGGCTGGTACCGGAAATTAGAGCTAGAGCTATGCGTTTAGGCCTGGTTGATAAGCCAGGTGAAGACAGGCGTATTCATAAAGTGGCAGTGCCGCGCTTAGGTGGTGTTGCTATCTATATCAGTGTGTTGGCAACCGTTGTTTCGCTGGTTGCTATCGCCGGTCGGCTACCGCAGAATGCCCGGGGCCAAGAAGGAATTTTGGCCATTGCAGTTGGTGGCACCCTGGTTTTTGTTTTAGGCTTGATGGACGATCTTGAGTCGATTAGAGCGAAATATAAGCTCTTCACTCAGATACTGGCTGGCTGCGCCGCTTATGCTCTAGGTGTGCGCATCAAGGCAATTCCTATACCGCAAGATTGGAATTTCGATTTTGCGTTTATACATATACAAGGTGGAGTGCCAATTGATCTCGGTATCTTAAGCTTGCCGATCACAGTTTTGTGGCTAGTAGGAGTGGCAAATGCTGTCAACCTAATTGATGGGATGGATGGTCTAGCTGCTGGTGTTTCGGCAATTTCTGCTTTGACTATTTGGGCTGTAGCCCTGGGCGTGGCTAAGCCATTTGCTGCCCTGATGGCTGCTGTAATCGCTGGTGCATTGTTAGGCTTCTTGCGTTGGAATTTCAATCCAGCTCGCATTTTCTTAGGCGATTCTGGTGCCTATTTAACTGGTTTTATTCTCGCTGCTGTTTCTATCACTGGTGTAATTAAAGGTGCAGCCTCTACGGTGATGGTGCCAACATCTTTGCTGGTGCTCTTTATTTTGGCTTTCCCGCTGCTTGATACATCTTGGGCAATTGTCCGTCGTTTAGCTAAAAGGGTATCTATCTTCTCGCCTGACCGCCTGCACATTCATCACCGCCTGCTCGATACTGGGCTCGATCAGAAGAAAGTTGCTTATATCATCTATGCCGCATCGGCCGTCTCTGGTTTTATCGCCGCTTGTTTTGTTCACCAACAAGAGTATTTTTTGAAGCTGTTTGGCTCGGTTCTGCTGCTAGCCTTGTTCTTTGCCGAAGTGCTTAATCGCCACCGGCAACGCGGTAAATCAACAGCAAAAGTGGATGGCGGTGCGGATGCTACTCCCACTTCTCCTGCTAGCGCCTCTGCTGGCGGAGAGGAAAACTGATTAATTACCATGATCTCAACTTTTGAGTTTTATCCTCAAGTCGATTTCCTTAGTTTCGATGGTGGAGTACTGGCCAGGGGCTCGCTCGCCAAACCTTCTCAGAGCGCCTTGAGAGAGCTTTCCGATGTTGAAGAGAAAGTGCTTAGCGGTCGTAAGTCACGCATCACCCGCGGTGCCGGTCTATCTTTCTCTGCTAGCCACTTTGGTGATGGCATTGTCACCGTAGACAATTCAAGATTTTCTGAAATTATTGAGTACGACCAAGAAACGGGATTATTAGAAGTGCAGG
>CALRJJ020000426.1:0-5144 GCA_943367505.1 Flavobacterium psychrophilum
CAGCCGTAATATTGTTCATTCGGCTCAAATTTATATTGATAAAGCGTTCGTAGTGACCAAGATCAAGGTCAGTTTCCGCTCCATCTTCGGTGACGAAAACTTCGCCGTGCTGGTATGGACTCATAGTGCCCGGGTCAACGTTGAGATACGGGTCAAGCTTGACGATGCTTGTAGAAAGCTGGCGTGCGCGCAGTAGGCGACCAAGTGAAGCGGCTACGATGCCTTTCCCTAGGGAAGAAACCACCCCACCAGTGACAAACACGAATCGGGTGTTCATATAGCCTCCTTGCTTTCTAATCTAAATGTATTTCTTTTTGCCAAATGGGTGTTTGCCATAGGTTTAGGAGGGGGAGTTAAACCGTCTCTCGGCCCCTCCTCCAATCTGCGTGCTTTGTTTTTCATTGCTAGCTATTCCCCAATCCTGGGAACTTTGAAGAAAGCGCCCTCTTTAAGAGGCGCGTTTTCCATGAGCACTTCTCTGCCGAGAGAGCTTATGACAACATCTTCCCTCATTACATTGAAGACAGGGATGGGATGTGACATCGGTTCGACCCCGGTGGTGTCGACCTGATTGAGCTCGTCGAAGTAGCCAATAATGCGGTCCAGCTGCTCGGTAAAGCGCTGGCATTCGTCATCGGTCAGGCTAAGCCTGGCCAATTTCGCAACATGTTGGACATCTTTGACAGTAATCATCTACTTACTATATTAGTTTGCAGCGCAAGTTTCTATGTTAGGCAACGTAATCAATCTTCTGGTATTCTCGCAGAAAGAGCGATAGGTGTGAACTGTGAACTTTGGGTTCGTCATAGAGATAGTTAGTTTAGTTTTGACTTTGGTCTTCATTGTCGCCAGCGCCGAGCTCTTTACAAATGGTATTGAATGGCTGGGGCAGCGTCTAAAGCTCAGTGAGGGCGTAGTTGGCAGTGTTCTGGCCGCGGTGGGTACGGCCCTGCCAGAGACCCTCATACCTATAGTGGCTTTAATATTTTTCAGCAAACAACACGGTGTTGAGGTTGGCATCGGCGCCATCGCCGGGGCCCCATTCATGCTCAGCACCCTCACTCTTGGCCTCTGTGGCATAGCCTGTCTGGTATTCACAGCCAGCAAGAGACGGAAACCAGGATTAGAGATAAAAAAAGCTGTAATCAGACGAGATTTGAAGTTTTTCATAGTTGCCTATAGCTTAGCTTTACTTGGCACGCTCCTTCCAGCCAACCCGTTGATTCGTTATTTATTGGCTGCAGTTTTGGTTCTGATATATCCATACTACCTATATGTCTGCTTCCGCCACGAAGGTGAGGTGGGGGAGTGCCCAGAAACGCTCTATTTCGATCGCTTATTTAAGGCAGGTTCTGAACGCTTTCGCCTGATTATTCCGCAAATTATCCTTTCTTTGGCTGGTATTATTGGCGGTGCCTACATGTTTGTCGGCTGTATTCAAAATTTGTCGGATGACTTTAATATTTCGCCCTTGGTGCTTTCTTTAATAGTCACTCCTATTGCCACGGAGCTGCCAGAGAAAATAAACAGTGTTCTTTGGTTGCGTGGCAATAAAGATACTTTGGCTATTGGCAATGTCACCGGTGCCCTTGTCTTTCAGAGTTGTTTCCCCGTCGCATTTGGTGTAGCTTTTACAAGCTGGAATTTAGATCACGGCACACTGCTCTCTGGCTGCGTGGCTGTGCTTTTTGCCAGTCTCTATTTGGCCTTGCTTACATTTAGCCGACTAAAGCCTCAGCATCTGGTCTTAGGAGCAATCGCTTACGCTGCTACTATTACCACTATCATTTATATCGCCCCGGTGATGCCACCGCGGCTACACTAGCGCTAGTTTGTAGCTTGAGCTACAAGCTAGTAAGTTGATGTGATAGAAAATCAGCTAAGAGAAGCTGTTACTTTCCAGGCTCAGTATTTTCTGATGCCAGCGTTATGGATTCGGATTCAGGCTTTACTGACTCCGGCTTCACTGATTCCGGTTTTACTGACTCCGGCTTCACTGCGTCAAGCTTGGTGGTGGTGGCTCTCGCCAGTTCAGAATCGTGGGATGGGAGGTTGCTCTTGCTGCCAGGCTGGGAGCCATCGGCTGGATAGAGGAAGTCTAGGATCTCTTTGATAGAAGCTGCTACTGGAATTGCTATTAGCATTCCCAAGGCGCCGGCCATTACCTCGCCGCAAAGTACGGCAAAAATGATAGCCAGTGGATGAAGCTCAACGGCATGGCCAATAAAGCGCGGCACGATAACATAATCTTCAATCAAGCGTGCCACCCAGTAGCCCAAAATTATCTTGATAGCTACCCCGACGCCTAACTGAGCCACACCAACAATAGTGGCAATACTGATGGCAAAAAATGGACCAAGGACGGGAATAATTTCCAAGAATCCGCTTAAGATGGCGATTAGCAGCGCATATTTGATGTGTAACCAGAAATGCAAAATACCGTAGGCAACACAAGACATCAAAGCAATTAGAAGTAGTTGCCCTCTCACATACTTACTGAGCATGATATTCATCTGAGAGGAGAGCTTAATCACCATCTCGTGGTTTTTCTTCGGTATGAAGCGCAGGCAGAATAGGCCGACACGGCGGCTGTCAATAATCAAGTAAATAGAAGATACTACGCAAACGAGAACGGCTAGCAAGCTTTTGGAAAGTAGCCCGCCTATGTGCAGAATTTCTTCCGGTGTGCCAACGTTCTGCTCTAGGCTAGAGGTAAGCTCTTGCGCTGTTTTCTCTACGTCAATTTGCCAGTGAAAAGAATCGGACAGTTGTTGCACAAGACTGACCACGATTTCGTTACGCTGAGCCGCTAGCGCGGTGAACTGCTCGATAATCGATTGACCAAACCATCCACTGGTGCCAATTATCAGGCCAAGGATAGAGACGTAGATAACTGCTACGGCAAAACCCGGTCGACATTTGAAAGTGGTGCTAAAAGAATTGACCACCGGCAAAAGCAAATAGGCAATAATTCCGCCCACAATAAATGGTGGGAAAACCTCTCTAATAAAATAGAGAAACCAGAGTAGAAGTAATACACCGGTTAACTTGAACATTTTGATTCTTCTTTGCTAGCTTACAGCAACAGGTTTCTTACTTTGATCTTGAGCCAGCGCGCTGAAGTCATGCACGTTGGCGCCCACTAGTTTGCCGAGCAGCCAAGATGGACGGAAACGCTCACCTTGCTCTTTGTGGTAGGCACTGATTTCACTCAGGCACCAGGCTAAACCTTTCTCTTTGGCGATGGCCATGAGGCCTACTTTGAAGCCACAGCCGTTTTGCATGGCTATGTCGATGTCGCTAGCATCGACTACTTTCTCTTGAATGCAGTAGATCGCTTCGTTGAGCATTGGCAGAATAACGCGATGGGCGTGGAAGGCGCGGGGGGATTTTGCCAGAGTGACTTCTTTGTTGGCTTCAGCGATCAAATCTTTCAGCGCTGGATTGATTTTCTTTGCTTCACCCTTAACTGGTGTCTTCTCGTGAATGTAGAATCCGGCCCCAGATTTTTGTCCGAGCGCGCCAGCCTTAACCATTTTCTCCAATAAAGGAGAGGGGGAGAAACGTGGACCGTATTGGCTATAGAGGAATGTGTTGACATGGGCGCAGACGTCAAGACCAGTCATGTCAAACAGTGCGAATGGACCCATCGGTAAGCCGAATTCCACCACTTTAGCGTCAATCTCTTCGACTGTTGCCAAGCCTTCTTGTAAGGCGTAAAGGGCTTCATTCATATAAGTGAAGAGCACGCGATTAACGAGGAAGCCGGGGCACTCTTCAACCTTGACTGGGGTCTTCTGCATTTGATGACAGAGCTCAAGAGCCGATTTCATGGTTTCTTCAGAGGTCTTTACACCAGCGGTTACTTCTACAAGTTTCATAAATTGGGCAGGGTTAAAGAAGTGCATGCCGACCACTTTGTCTTGTCTAGTGGTTGCTTCAGCAATTTCTGAAATGGACAGAGCAGAAGTGTTCGTGGCCAGAATCGCCCGTGGTGGACAAATTTGATCAAGTGTTTTGAATATTTCTAGTTTGACTGAGATTTCTTCGAAAGCAGCTTCGATTACTAAATCGACGGTCTTGAAATCTTCGTAAGAGGTTGTGCCTTTGACGGCTGCAAATAAGCCATCGGCCTCCGCTTGAGTCAGGGTGTCTTTTTTGACGCGCGAATCGTACATTCTTTTGATGTTTCCAAGCCCTCGTTCGACGGCCGCTTGTTCTACATCTTTTAAAAGAACTTCGATTCCACACTGGCTCAAAACACAGGCAATTCCACTGCCCATTGCCCCTGCACCGATTACTGCTGCTCTCTGCACTCTCATACAAAGCCCTCATTATTATAAAAACACTGGTTGGGGCTATGCTAGCATCTTTAGGTCGCACCAGAAATCCGTCAAGGGTTTAAGAAATCATATAAGGATGCCAAGGTCTATGTTGACAACATTGATGCGGAAGACCTCTTGTTCGGTGGATGAGGCTACGATAGCCGAGACCCCAAAGCATTTGGGCTGGGTCATGCTTGCCGCTCTGGGAATTGGTGCCACCATTGGTGCTGGCATCTTCGCCATGCCTGGCATCATCGCAGGTAAGGCTGGACCAGCCGGTATCCTTTCTTTTATGCTGACCGGATTAGTGATCATGTTGATCGCTTTTTGCTACGAGAAATTTTCCATTCGCGTACCGCACGGAGTTTCAGCTTATAGCTATGTTTATCACTCAATCGGTGAGCTTGTAGCTTGGGTTGTGGCTTTTGGTCTGTTCCTTGAATACAGCTTTGGTGCTTCTGCCGTTTCAATAGCGTGGGGTGAATATCTCAAAAATGCTATTGGTTTTTCAATGCCAGTATTCCTGAGCGGCCCAACTATAGATGACCAAGGTGTTTTTCATTTTGGTATTAACGTAATTGCCATCGCGGTGATTGCTGTGGTAAGCACTGTTCTTATCTTTGGTGGAGTGAAGAAATCGGCTAAGCTCAATTTTGCTCTTGTTGTGCTGAAGTTGACACTGTTAGTCACTTTCCTCGCCGTTGGTATTCCTCATATCAATCCGGCTAACTGGTTTCCCTTTATGCCCCATGGTTTTGAGGGCGTATTAAAAGGGGCAGCTACTGCGGTTTTTCCATTCGTCGGCTTTGATGCCCTTTA
>CALRJJ020000427.1:0-5135 GCA_943367505.1 Flavobacterium psychrophilum
TCTAAATTTATTTGTTGAGGACTTTTTTGACGAGTTGGAAGAATTTCAAACCTTCAACACCAAGAGTGAGAATGCTTCTTTCTTTGGCCATCAATAGCGAAAGCAATGGGCCAATCTGCTTGGCCATCTCGATATATTCGAGTGGTCCGGCAGCTTGAGCCTCTTTAGGAAATCTCAGGCGTTCGGTCAGGTCTTCTAGGTTGAAGCGAGCGGCCTGCATCTGGATGAGAGTTTGATCACGAATGCCGTCAATCAAAATTTCAGCAGTCTCCATACCGTCGTTGATGCGCCAGTGATTCAAGAGAATAATCCAGGCACCAATGCCCAGGGCAAAGGCCAATAGGGAAATCATAATGCGGGCCGCCATCATTAATATAGGCGAATGTTGATCGAGGAAGGCAATTGCCACTGGTGCCAAAAGAATCACTGCCACCACCGATAGCAGTACGACAAGACCAGTATAGAAGTAGCCCACTAGTATCGTGACGAAGCGCACTTTCTCGATGGCTTCAGCAAGTTCAGCACTGATCGATAGAGCTTGCATCTGAGAATTTGCTAATTGAGTTTCATCCTGATTCTTCTGCATGATCGGCTCAATGCGGATGTTCTGAATCTGAATCGGCTCACTGGCTGAATTTGCTGATGCTTCTAAGTCGTCGTTGTCTGTCATTTTTATAACTACTTGAGGAGGTCGCGGGCAATGAGCATGCGTTGAATTTGATTGGTGCCTTCGTAAATTTGACCAGCCTTAGCGTCTCTAAAAATGCGTTCAATCAAAAGCTCTGGTTTCATGCCGTCCATTCCCAGAATGCTCATCACTTCGGTTGAAACGCGCATAGCTACGTCGCTTGCCATTGTTTTGGCCATGGCGGCAACGGTGACACTTTGCTCGTTGGCATCAATTAAACGGGCGGCTTGGAAGGTCAGTACTCGGGCGGCTTCTATTTGCACAGCTAAGTCACCAAGTTTGCCAGCCATACCGTTGGCATCGGCGGTAATGGCACCGTCGCGATAGTGCTTTTGCAAGGTATCTAAGCAGGCATCAAGTGCCCCTTGGGCCCAACCTATTGATTGAGCAGCAATAGTTACTCTGCCCTTGGCTAAGCTAGAAAGAGCAACTTTGCGGCCTTCGCCATGTTGCCCGAGCAAATTAGCCTTGGGTACTTTGCAGTCGTTAAAGACGATTTCGCAAGTAGAGTAGCCGCGCATACCGAGCATATCGAATTTTTGACCGATGGCAAAACCTTCGAAATTGCGTTCAACGATGAAGGCTGTGATTTGGCCTGGCCGTTTAGCTTTGCCAGTCTCAGCTACTTTTTCGCTAGCAGTAGAACTTTGTTCGGCGCTATCGAGAAGACGAGCCATAACAATGTAATAGTCGGCGGAGGCACCAGAAGTGATGAATGTCTTGGTACCGTTCAGTAAATAGTCGCCATTGCTGTCGATTTTTGCAGTAGTTTCAATCGCTGCGGTATCTGAGCCAGCATTGGGCTCGGTCAAGCCAAAGGCAGCGAGCATTTTTCCAGCAGAAGACGGCACTAGATATTTTTGCTTCTGCTCGTCGTTGCCGAAGCGATAGATTGGCTCTTGGCTGAGAACATGCACTCCCAGAGAACTCATGATCGGTACGCAACGGCGGCCAAATTCTTCGTTTACTAGACTGAAGCTGACATAGTCACCAGCCGAGCCACCGTAGGTGCTAGGAAACGGCAAGCCGCCCAATCCCCATTCTGGCTGGCAGGCCTTTTCGAAGAGGTCGCGTCGGAAGACATTGTCTTTGTCTGAAGCAATCACTTCTTGCAAGCTAACTGAATTGGCAAAGGCTTTGGCTTTGTCGAGCCAAGCTAGCTGTTCTTTGCTGAACTTGCCTTCAAGAGCGCTGGTGGAACTTGGTGATATCTGTGTTTGGACCATATCAATCATCTACCTAGAATTACATATACAAATATAGCAAGTAATGATGCCTTTTCTGGTCGCTAGCTCTAAGTTATGCCGGTTGCGGAGTGGTCTGTTGCCCATGATCGGCAGCCAGCTTGATCGCAGTGGCGAGCGGAAACTCGGTAAATGTATAGATGGTATACAATTAATCTCTCTTGCCGCTCTGTAGCCGAGTTCAAAGCCGCGATCTCTTGGCAAGCTGTGGCTAATAATCGAGAGATTGAGCTGAGAATCAGCAAAGATTGAAAGCTCGACTCAACACTGACTGATTCAGATGTGACTTAGTTCTGGCAAAAATACTTAGGAAAAAGAATTTTCGAGTTTTATGGCTAAGCAAGAAGTGGTATCAATTCTCAAACCGAAAGTTCTGAAAAAGGGCGATACAGTTGGTATCGTCGCCCCTTCTTCGCCGCAATTTGAGCCAGGCAATCTGCAATTTGCTACTGATTGGCTCACTAAGATGGGCCTCCATTTTAAAATTGGTGCCAATTGTACTAAGTCATACAGCAGCTACGCTGGCAGTGATTCGGCCCGGGCTGAAGATTTACACACCCTGTGGAGTGACGACGAAATTACTGCCGTGCTGCCCATGCGCGGTGGTGCTGGTGCATCGCGCATTCTACCCAAGTTAGACTTTTCCCTATTCTCTAGTAAGCCCAAGATTTTGGTGGGTTTCAGCGATATCACAGCTCTTCTTATTGCTATCAATCAGAAATCGAATTTGGTCACTTTTCACGGTCCGACTCTCGGTCTGATGTTTGAAACTGCCTACACTCATAGCTATTATCAAAAAGCGATTATGGGTCTTGCGCCAATTGGTCTTGTCACTGACCCACCGGCTGAGGTCTGGGGTTCAGACTATCCACCGACACGGATGGTCATAGCTGAGGGCAAAGGCAAAGGGCGATTGACTGGCGGCTGTCTGACATTGATACGTGGTCTAATGGGAACGCCTTATGAAATTGATTGCGATGATCGCATCGTCTTTCTTGAAGATGTTGATGAAGAGCCTCACAACATCGATCGTATTTTGACTCAAATGGTTTTGGCCGGGAAGTTTGATCGAGCCCGCGGTATCATCATCGGTGACTGTAGTGGCTGCCGACCCGGTGGCAGTAAGCGCAATATTTTGCCTTTGAATTCTTCTCTTGAGGTGATTTTGCGTGAACACTTCAGCCACTTAGGTATTCCTGTCATTTATGGTCTCAAACTTGGTCACACCCCAGATAAAGTGACTTTGCCTTTAGGTGTTATGGCCAGCCTTGATGTCACTAGCAGCAGTGTGCGGTTCAAGATTGAGGAGGCGGCCTGCGTTGATAAAGCCCACAGCACTAAGAAATAACGATAGAGTGGCGCTTATTGCTCCTGCCAGTCGGCCAGCCCGGCCGTCAGCCTTAAAGCGGGCCGAGCGGATTGTTCACGACATGGGCTTTGTGCCGGTGGTCGGGGCCCATGCTCTAGATACTAATGGGGCAATGGCAGGCAGTGATAGCGCCCGTTTGCACGATCTTGTGGCAGCCTTAGAAGACGACTCTATTGCTGCTATCTGGTGCCTCAATGGTGGCTATGGCTCCCTGCGTTTGCTTAAAGATCTGCCCTATCAGACCTTTGCTAAGAAGCCGAAAATAGTGCTTGGTTGCGACGATAACAGTCATTTGCTCTTTGCTTTGAACCAGAAATCTAAAGTCGTGACTTTTCACGGTAGCAATCTTGATCGCATTGACAGCAAAGAGGCTTTTGATCGCTTCAAAAAATTACTGACTAGCCACGATCACTTTCCTGCTATGCAAGCGAAAGATCGATTTCTCTCTGACTTCTGCTACGCCCCTGTTCACGCTGTGGGGAAGGGTCGTGTCATAGCCGGTAACCTCACTGCTTTGGTCTCATTGTTTGGTACTGAATATGAGCCAGATTTGAGCGGGGCGGTTTTGCTTCTAGAAGATCGCTCTGAACGCAACGATATTTTAGACCGCTGGTTTACTACCCTCTATATCTCAAACAAGCTGTCTACAGTGGCTGCTTTGGGTCTGGGACAGTTTGAAGATTGTAGTACTAGGGGCTCGTTCAACATGCTCTCTTTTGAAGAGCTAGTAACTGATCGTGTTAGCGAAATGAAACTGGCCACTTGCTTTAACTTGCCTTTCGGCCAGGCCTGCGACAATGCTGTGGTGCCGCTGGGCCTGCAGGTTTCATTCGATACAGCAAAAGGGCATCTCACTTATTTAGAGTCGGCTTTGAATTAGAGTTCCTATTTGTGGGTGCCTGATGTCTAAAGACATGCGAATAGAAAAAGATGCGGAAGGTGGAGTCACTTTAGCTTTTACCTTAGTTAACGAGCGATTTCTAGCAATCATGTATGTGATGTTTGCTCTCATGATCTTTTCGCTTTTCGCTTTTTTTCTTGTTAGTGTTTTCTCTAGGCCGAGTTTATTATCTCGTGCTGGTTTCTTTTCTGGAACGATATGCACGGGCCTGCTGCTACTCGGTTTTTATTTTGCCGTCTGTACTAAGAGCAAGGCCGCTATTAAGTTGACCCCAGATGGCATTGAGTTCGTGGGTGCCTGGAGTCTGGAACTACTAAATAGAAATAAACGAGAATGGTCTGATGTTCACTCTATTCAGATTTCTTATCCAGAGCAAATGGGTAAAAATGCCAATCCTCATTTCAGGGGTCAGAAGAGATCTTGGGGTGAGGTTTTGTCGTCTACCGGCATGGGGCCCAGTGTTAGTCTAGATTTCATCTCCGGTGGGTCTGCTACGTTTTCGCTTTCTTATTTGACGCTGCCTATGGCGGAAGAGTTTTTTAGTGCCATTGAAAGATTTGGAGATCCAGCAAAGCTATCTAGTGACTTTGTCAAAATGCAGAAGGCCATTATTTTAGAGCGTCTCGATTCTCACTCCTTTACTCAACTCTGGTCCGAGAGTCTCAGCCCAAGATACTTAGCCACAACCTATGTGCCTCTGCCTACCAATCATGAGCTGCAGGGCGGCCGCTACAAAATATTGATGGAGTTAGGCGCTGGGGGAATGTCGGCTGTCTATCTCGCGAAATGTGATGGCATGAAAGTCGTTTTGAAAGAGTCGGTTTTGCCTCATGATATCAGCGAGTTGCAGCAAGAAAAGGCCAGGCAATTATTTGCTCGTGAAGCCAATCTTTTGCTCAAGCTCAAGCATCCCAAAATCGCTATGGTTCTAGA
>CALRJJ020000428.1:0-5122 GCA_943367505.1 Flavobacterium psychrophilum
TACATCCATAGCCAGAGAAACAGGAATGCCGACGACAAAAGCCATCAAGAAAGCTGCTGCTGCAGATATCAAAATACGCATGAGCCAATCGCAAGGCATAAGAGCTATCAGCATAGAGGGAAGGCCGTAAGAAGCACCTATCAGCATAGCGAAGATAGCGACACCAACAATCAAGAATACTCGGCGAGTTGGCTTTAAGCGACTGGCAAACAAGCAGCCAAATGAATAGCCAGCCAGAACCGAAACAAGCACTACCGCCAATGAATAAACAGGTCCGCCAACAAAGACCGAAAATAGCTGAATGATCGAAACTTCAAAAAGCAAGAAGGCAAAGCCACAGAAAGCGAAGAACAGCAGAGAAGAGCAGAGTGGAGCAGAGAGCCTGAGCGGTCGAGTCTTAATCATGGGAGCAAAGATCAAAACAACGACAAAAGCGACAGCAACGTAGACAGCCAGAATTGAGTCAGACACCCAATTAGATGAGCCCCAAAAAGACAGATTTTTGCTCAACTGATAAAAGTATGGGCGATCATCACTAACCGGCGTGACATCGTCGGGAAGTGCAGCCACGATTTCTTGACGCTCTTTCGCATCGGCATTGGCAACTTTCTCAAATATCAACTCATCTGGTCTGATACCGGACTCGTGCTCGGCTTTGTGAAAGGGATCATAGAGTACAAGAATGTTTGAACGGGCAGCCCAGTCACGAACTCCTTGCACTTCCTCAACAGTGAAAGGCGTAGTCTTCATGATGGTATTGACCCAATTGTTGGCTAAAACAATGACATTGTTGCGCGCTGTCTTATTGCCGCTGTCTTCTAGATATTTTAGATAGGTGAGAAACATGCGCAGCTCTAGCTGCGGCGGCTGACTACGCCAGTGGGTTAGTGACAGAACTCCACCAGGCTTGAGCATATGGGCATAACTCTTCACAGCGTCGAGGGTATACAGATAGTTATCTGAATTCGCTAAGGCACCGGATGCAACCGCTGTCAGAGTGTCTACGCCACTGGCCTGAATAATGTCGTAAACTCCGTCAGGCTGTGTCGAGGCAAAATGCCGCGCCTCTTTATTGAGAATAGTCACCTTGGTTTTCTCGTTGCTAGACAGCCAGGGTTGATATAGCGCAGCCTCTGGATCATCTTGACCAAGCAAAAGATGTTTGTAAGTAGCAGGATTGAGCTCAAGAGCGTCCAATCTTTGCACGCCGTGATACTTTCCGACGAGAATATCGACACCGCCACCACCACCAATCACCAGGGCATCCTTTGCCATTGGTTTAAGGACATAGGGGCTGGCCCAGAGTACCTTTGAGAAGAAAGGCTGCTCTTGTAAATTGCCCGTTGCTTTGAACTGTCTTGTATTGGCACCACCATCAACACTAATAAAACGCCCCTGCATTTTTGCGGTGCTGGAATCAGGAACTATACCGAAGAGAAAATCTAGTCTATTCGACCAACCGGTCTTTGAGACATCAATTCGTGCCAGCGGATTCCAGTAAGAGCGGGCCACCCCGCCGAAGTCACCACTCATGGTCTTGCGCCCACTGCCATCTTTGGTTGAACGGATATCGAAGCCGTATTTCTTAATTGCCCAAGAAGGATAGAGCAAGAGCAAGGAGATAGAAGCGAGAAAGGCTAGCAGCCAGGCAGAAGACTCAATGACGCGGAACTTACCTGCCTGTTTTTGGAAGGCAAAGAAAGCAAAAATGCCAAGAAGTGAGGCAATGCCAATGCTGCCATAGCCGCCAGTGTATTCAAGCAATATAGGTGTAAGAGCCGCAGCTAGAGCGGCAGCACTCAAATCGAAGAAATAAACTCGCGTGACAGAAATATTGCTGCTGGCTAAGACTCTACTGATACATAGACCAGCAAAAAAAAATGGCACAGCAAACATAACGAAATAGATGGCAATTGACGAAAGCCTCAACCACAAGGCAATAGAAAAATTATATGGATCGATGGGCATCCAGCAAAATAAAACCACAGTGAGCAATAGCATTAGTGAATAAAGAGCAGCTTCGCGACTAGCTGCTTGCCAGTCGTTTTCGCCTTTGCTAGTCAAATATAAATAAGCCCCCGCCATGCCGAAGCTGAGAATGACAGTACTAATAATTAGATGGATGAAGTGATGGTAGACCTTATAACCCACAAATTTAGTGAGAACGATCTCGACGATCATTGTTGACGCAGCAATGGCGCAAAGCCCACAGACAAGCCAAACAGATTTAGTTCGAGTCTCTCGTTCCATTACTGCAGTATGTTTTGCACCAATTTGTCGAGGTTAGTACTATGAGATCCTTTAACCATGACACAGGAATCGCGACCAAGGCGCGGAAGAACGCGACCAAGAGCCTCATCTTGTGTCGCAACCGCAGCTATTTCGTAGCTGGCACCCTTGGCACCAGAAGCAATCGCACTGGCTACTGGACCAACCGTAACTAGCAAACTAATGGGTTTATCTTTGAGCCAGCGACCAAGTTCAAGATGCAACGGTTCACTGAAATCACCAAGCTCAGCCATGGCACCCAGTACCACTATTTTGTCAGGTTGAGGATAGGCATGAGAGAGAATTGCTTCAACAGCACAGCGCATAGAATCAGGATTGGCATTATATGACTCATCTACGATGGTAGCGCCATGAGAAGATTGAACCGCATTACCACGACCTTCAACCGCTTCAAACTTAGACAAGCCCGCTGCAATTTCAGAGTCGCTCAGGCCAGCCGCTCTAGCAGCAGCAACAGCACACCAGGCGTCTTCTAGCAAAACGTGCCCATGGGCTCTAACAAAAAACTCTTGCTCTGAAGCACTGTCAGGAATTTTAAAAGCAGTGCCATGACTATCAACCCGAACGATTTCTAAAGCAGGGCAAACTTCAATAGGTCCGGAAAAATCTTGTCTAGCCTGAGCAAGCAAATAATCGCTGCCACTGCCAATGATGGCACGACCACGCTCAGAGTCTAAGGCAGTCAACAGCTCACACTTGGCCCTGGCAATATTTTCTCTTGAGCCAAGAAGCTCAATATGAGCCGTGCCAGCACAGGTAATCACGCCAATGTCGGGTAATCCGCAAGCAGCAAGCTCTGCAATTTGTCCCAATCCGCGCATACCCATTTCTAAAATCAAGATTTCCGTTTCTGCCGGCATCGAGAGAATAGTTTTTGGCACACCAATTTCGTTGTTTTCATTGGCCAGTGACTTATGCACCACACGGCAGGAAGTGGCTGCCGCTGTCATTTCTTTTGTCGTAGTCTTGCCTGATGAACCAGTAATAGCGATTACTTTGGCACTGTGCCTACGCAAATACAATCGCGCCAGACCGTGGTAGGCAGCCAAAGTATTAGGAACTGAAACCATCGGCCTGGTGCTATATTCGGCAGGAAGATTTTGGCTAACAGTCAAGGCACTAGCGCTATCTATTATGGCTAGCCCGGCACCGTTTTCGAAGGCCTTAAGCACAAAACTATGACCATCGAAACGCTCGCCTTTTAGTGCCAAATACAAGTCTTGGTCAGCTCTAATTGATCGACTGTCAGTGCTTATACTAAAGGCCTGGTCTGGGGTTGTTATGGCACCATGCAGCACTGCACCATCAAGAGTAAGAATTTCATCGACGGTAAAAGTTGCTGACATTATTGCCCTGTCAATTTGCTAGTCTTTTTTTGTTACTTTATTCCAGATATTGCCAATCCAGCCTTTTTTCTCGCTCTCATCTTTTGCAGATGGAGACGGTGTCGCCGCTGCCGTTGGCGCATCTGGGGGCAAATCTTTCAACACTTCATGCAGTTCCAGCCCTGTCTGCTGACACATTTTTACAGCCGCAGCACACTGCACTGGTTTAAGTATGCCTTCTGTTACTAAAGACTGTGCTTGCAGAGCAGCATTTATCAAGCGTTTATCAATCATTTCTTTAGTGACAATGATTTCGGCCATAGAGACATTCAACTGTCTAGCTAACGACTGCGCCCGGTTGAAATTGTCACCACTTAAGGCACCAGATTGCAAAAGTATTTCCATCACGGTATTCACTCTGGCAATATCGTCTTGCCTAGAGGCTCTCTCTTCAATAATGGTATCGATAGAGACCTGGCGAGCACTAGACTGACGCAGTATGTCAGCAGCCTGAAGGCCACTCAAGGCACCACTGGTGACCATTTCTTGTAGCCGTAAGCTATCGTCTACAACTTCAGACGAAATCATGCCAGTTTGAACAAATACCTCACCAATACGCTGGTGTTCAGAAAGTCCAATTTCGATGGCAGAAATCTTATCGCCTTCAGTAACCAAACCAGCTTGGGTGACGAGATCTCCGAGCTTGATCGAGTCTTTAGCTGAAGTACGGAATGCACCGGTATCAACTAACGATTGCTCTAAAGACTGATGCTTGGCCACAGCTTTCTTTAGGCCAGCAATGGCTTGCTCTTCAGTAATCTTGCCGTCTCTGATCAAAACCTGAGCGGTAAGGGCAGATTGCAGCAAGACTGAGGTAATCATTCGATTTAGAACCAAACAACGGCCTAGGGGCAAGTTATTTTCCTGACCTTGCCACTGTGCTTGTTCCAGCATCGAACGGTCGAGCAAACCGGATTGCACGAGAAGCTCGCCTAGCTCTCCGGCTGAAGCCTTCTGCTCATCGGTAGTCTCAGGTGGAGTCCAACCGAGACGCTTAAAGGCGTCATCTAAAGGTATGCGCCCCTTAATACAGACATTAATGGCCTTGACGCCAAACTCTGCTGAAATTGTGTTCTGCCTTATTAACGACTGCACATAGAGTGCCACTTCTACGTCGTACTCAGAAAGTTCACCAATACTCATCAAAACGCGACCAAGCGGTGTCTGAGAAGTCTTCGAAACTTTCAAAGCCTCGAGTAGAACTTCCTGCCTGATGATATTGGCGGCTACAAGTAACTCGCCAATTCGTTTTGGGGATGAACGCCTGCCAGTGATTTCCAATTTAAGCCCTAAGTGCCAAAAAAGCGGTTTATTCAGTTAGAAACAAATTCTTGTTATTAGTCTATCAAGAGCTGAGCTCTAACAGGCCATTGATGCTCGCTATCCTGTCACAGTCAGACAAATATTTTTAGCAACTGAGCAATCGCAGTAGTCTTAGATTAAAGAAA
>CALRJJ020000429.1:0-5113 GCA_943367505.1 Flavobacterium psychrophilum
CCGCGCCGCGTTCTTCCAGATTTGCCAGGTTCTTCAGTTGGCGTAGAGCCGTCATCAACTTCTATTGACTCTTTTGAGCAGGGCAAAAAGCTGTATGATGCCGATAAGTTTGCAGAAGCTCTGCCGCTGCTGACCATTGCTGCGTTAGACGGGAATGCCGTTGCTCAGCGCTGCTTGGGCTGGATGTGCGTTACTGGCAAAGGAGTACCCCAGAATGACACCAAAGCGGTTGAGTGGTATCAGAAGGCTGCAGATAAAGGATTTGCCATTGCGCAGTGCAGCCTGGGTTATATGTACCAGCATGGCAAGGGGGTAACGCAGAACGATGCCAAGGCAGTTGAGTGGTTTCAGAAGGCTGCAGATCAGGGAAATGCCATTGCACAGCACAACCTGGGCTCGATGTATGAGAATGGCAAAGGAGTACCCCAGAATTACGAAAAGGCGTTTGAGTGGTATCGGAAATCAGCAGAAGGTGGGACGCCCCAAGCACAGTGCTGCTTGGGCTACATGTACGAGAATGGTAAGGGCGTACCACAGAGCAACACCAAGGCGGTTGAGTGGTATCAGAAATCAGCTGATCAGGGATATGCCATTGCACAGGGCAACTTGGGCAGTATGTACGATAGCGGCAAGGGTGTGCTTCAGAGCGATACCAAGGCGGTTGAGTGGTATCAGAAATCAGCTGATCAGGGATATGCCATTGCGCAGTACAACTTGGGCGAAATGTACAAGAGCGGCATAGGAGTGCCTCAGAACTACACCAAGGCGGTAGAGTGGTACCAGAAAGCTGCTGATCAGGGTGTTAAAGAAGCACAGAACAGCCTGGGTGTCATGTATGAGACTGGCCGGGGAGTGCCCCAGAATAAGGTGCGGGCAATAGAATGGTATCGAAAAAGCGCAAGCCAAGGTAATGCTGCTGCGCTCAGTAACCTAAAGAGGTTGGAACATTGAGAAAGCTTACCGCAAGAAGTTTTTAGGTCACAAGAGAGCAAGTAGTTTTTTAGCATCTATCTAAGCGGAAAAGATGGTGTTTGTCGCACTTTGGTTTTAGCACGGAACTCACGAATCACGCTATGCACTTGGTCAATGGTCTTGCAAGCGGCAAGATCATTGAAATAGAGAATGTTTGAAGTTACTTTTGAAATGTCAAAAGCCATATAGAGAAGCATAAGCGGACTAATCCAAAGCTCCGTGCCAATCGTTCTGCGGGTGCGGTGATAGTCTCCAAAATGTCCTTCGAAAGCCGAGAGAATAGAGCTGCATATGACACTTTCATAGCCACGCATCTCAAGAAAAACATATTCAGTGGCCTCGGTAAATTTCTGCACCTCCGGCATATCAGGGCTAAGCATAAGCCCACCGAGAAATGCCTTTGACTTAATTAGGTGTGCCACCGTTTCTAGTGCATAAAGGTGACAGAGGTCGGTTTCTGCTCCCAGCCCCAAACATATCAATTGGCTCGCTACATCTAGTTGCAGTGCAGCCGCCAAACTCATCACATCTTCAACCGGAGTACCAATGTTCGACTCATCGCCGCGCATCAGCGAATCAACGCCACCATCCATAAGCACCATCATGTCAAACTGCAGGTGTTGCTGCAAAAGCTTGTAGCTTTGCACAAGCTCTGGTACTGATGTCGGGCGAATGCAATAAATCGGTCTATCTAACCGCTTGCGACTTAACCACCGAGCTAAGTGACCTTCAGGGAAATAGTATTCATTTCCTTTCGACCCGGCTGTAACTTCAACTACATTCTCGTTAAGTCTCTTGCCTGATATCTCACCATGGCGAAAAGAAAATGAGAGATTCGCCAAATGCACATTGATGCCAGCGTCAAGCAAGGCGAAAAAAAGAGGAAGGCCCATGAATATATCGAAGCCTCCGCCAGCCCCGACCAGCAAGACATTCTTGCAGCCCTTTAGTTGTTTGATAAATGGCGGCTGTAGCACTTAATCACCAAGGCAAACAGTCTTTTGTACCCAGGAGCAGCACGAACCTATCTCACTTGCTCAAGAGGCTACGAACAACTTAACAATGTGGGTGCAACAGTTGAAGATCTTCGGGCCTCTATTGAAAAGCGAGTTAAATCAAGTGATGCTGATTAGATGATATATTGAAGTTCGTAGCGATTTTCTTCTGGTATTGAAAATGAAACAAAGCAAAAGATTGTTCTTATCGGTAAACCTCGCCGGAATCACTTTGTTCGTAAGTCTATTCACTACTTTTATTGCAAGTACGATCGCGACTTTGCCCTGTTTGGCCGCCGGTGAAGTTTATCCTGCAGACGTGGCTAAGAAATATCCAAAATCTTTTGCCGCCTATCAGAAATTAATTCCAACAGCTTGGCGCAAATCAGCCTGGGTTTATCGTCTAGAGGGTGTAGCAGAACCAGTGCGCGTAATTGATTATAGTGGTCGCAAGTTTGTCCTCGGTCATGTTTGCAAGCCCCATGATTGTGGTGCAAATCAGCTAACTTTTCTTGTTGCTGTTGATGGCAGCGCTGCATATGCACTAGCCAATAGTTTTGATCTCACCCAGGCAAAAGACGTCATCGTAGGCAAGCCCGATGCTGAAGCAAAGAAGATTCTTGTTAAGGGGTTGGATTAGTTGAGAGTCTGCTGCTGACCACTATCGAGCTAGCCCTCAGATTCGAGGGCTAGCTCGATAGTGTGAATTTGCTCTTGAAGGCTTTCGGCGTCACGTATGCGCCCTTGATCTAGAAGCAATTTGCCGTAGTTTTCTGAACAGTTTTTGATTATGAGTTGGCCAAGGTTTGCGCGGGCTTTCTTCCCCTGTTTTTGCATTCTTTCAATCTCAGGACGAATGAGTTTGCTTGCTTCTGTTAGTTGCTTGGTAGTATCTCTCTCCTCTGCTACTCCGCGCAGGCAAGTCGCTAGAGCTTGTCGGTAGAGTGGCTCAGCTTCAGCTACTCTACCGCCTTGATGTAGGGCAAAGGCAAGTCTTTCTGCACATTCTGCTTGGCAAATTATTGCAACATCGAGTGATTTGGCTTCCGTGAGTAGAACAATTGCTTCTGCGAATTCGCCGCGAGTAATTAGCGCGCGTCCCTGACAAAGAAGGTCTAGCCAATGCTGATTTCTGTCGAAGCGGTCGCCGAACTCTTTTAGATGTTGATCATTTGCCATCAAGTGTTATCGACCTCTGGGAAGCTTGCTCTACTTGTATTTAAGATTGCCCGCTTCTAAAAGCCTGTCTGGTTGATCAAAGGCGATTGTCGGCAGTGTCGGTTGCGCTGCAATGGCGCGCTTTTTGAAGGAAGCTGCCCGCTTATCAAGGCGGTGCGTAATCAGCAACTCGTAAGTCGCACCGGTCAAAGACGAGTCAGCAGCTGAGTTTTGTTCAAGACAATCGAGATAGTTTGAAAATTCTGGCTTAGATAATTGCGCTCCAGCAGTGTCGTCCAGATATTTCAATAGTGCACGCACGGCTAGAGCATGTGGATCTGTTGCCAGCCCATTTTGAAATGCCATTTGTGCGTCTGTGGTTGGCACACCCGACATTGATGTTCTAGGCTTTTGACACTCGCTCAATAATTCGTTTTTTACTGATGCAGGATCAATCATTGCAACTCGGCAGAGAAAACCGATACCAAAATCATGATTGTTGAGGTGAGATAGCAGTATGGGCTTCACTTTGTCGACAGGAAAACTAACTAGGCTAAGAGCTGCAGCGGCTCGCACCGAGGCAGCTTTGTCACTGAGCAATTTATCTAACTGTGGTATCGCCTCAGTATCTTGTGATAAACCGGCCGAAAGGGCCGCGGCCTTGCGCACCTTATCTGATGTATCTTTCATTAAAGCAAGGCGTTGCTTGGCCATTACTTTTGTTGAGTAGTCAGAACTTAAAATTATTGCAGCAGCGCGTATGTCTGCTTGCGGTGAAGCCAGCCAGGAAGGCAGTTTGGCGCTGATGGTTTCTGCCATTTTGGGATCATGTTGGGAAGCGCCCAATGTCAAAATAGCAGCGGCGCAAATATCTGGTTTGTGTTTGCCGTCGGCTATTTTGATCAAAAATGGAACTGCGGATTTCGCGGTGACATTATCTTTGATTGTCCACGGTGTCCAGCTGCACATTGACTTGTCGGCGACAGTCCAGAGATAGCGCATGCGATAGTCATCGCGGCTATAGGGGCTCATGGTTCCGAGTGACTCTATGAATGTCTTGAGAAAATCATCGCCGCTCAGAGCCAATGGCGGCTCGTGTTTGCTATCGAAAAGTGAGTTAAGCACCTGCGCGCGCGGATAATCACCTGTTCCGCTTGAACTGTTATTCTCACATGAAAGGTCGAGCAGTGTTAAAGCGGCATACTGTGATACTTCAGCTTGCTTGCTAGCTATTTGCTTTGTCAGTTCATTCCAAACTGCTTTTGTTGGCGTGATGCCAGGTGCGATTGGTGTCTCATCTGCAGCGCGGAAGAATCCCTCCCACGGACGCAAGGTGCAGTTTGAGGATACCTGCAGGAGAGGCCCTTTTCCATTTGTTTGTTGGGCAAATAAGATGTAACTGTGACCCGGTTCTAATTTGAAATGGGCATGGTTTTCTGGACCAGCGTCCATCCACATAGTTGGCTTGCTAGCTGGTGGCAAATCGGCGCGATAGTAAAAATCAACTGTGTCTGCTGGTGCTTTGCCCTTGAGGGTGGAAATCAGCTTTAACTTTGCTCGATAGACTTGCCAGAAATTAGACTTGAGAGCATTGCTGTCGGCGGCTTTCGCTGGCTCGATAGAGATTACTTTGGCCTTTATCACTAATGCCGACGCGCCTGTCATCTTGTCGATGGTCATTGGATAAGGCATTATCATGGCTTTGGCTTGCTCGCAGTGCGGATTGCTTAAAAGAATGACAAGACATGTCAGAGAGACAAGCAGTCGTTTAGTTCTGGCCCGGCTTTTGAGCGAATGCCTTTCGGTCTTAATTTCCGTTTGGGTGTGCATCTGCTTCTCCGGCAGCGGTACTTGTCGATTCTGTGGATAAACCATGGTTTCAGCAGGATTTCAACCAGAGTTCAAACGAGAGTTCAATTCATTCTACCCTGGGTTGAGTCTTATGTTAGAGTGGTTGTCATTGAGCTAGGATATCACTTGGCGTAGTT
>CALRJJ020000430.1:0-5111 GCA_943367505.1 Flavobacterium psychrophilum
CATTTTTCTCTACGACGATTTTGTAGCGCTCTTTTGTTGGTCGATAGAATGACACCATCATCAAATGCAAATTGACAGTGAGGGTATTCATCACCACCACTTCAGATGGCTTGGCTCCTACTAGACGAGCACTCATATCAGTGACAAATTCGTGGTACGGCAGCCAGGCATGACGGGCATGCAAATGGCCTTCAACCCCAAGCTTAGCCCAATCTTCAAGCTCAGCATTGATATACTCTTTGGCCTTGCGCGGCTGCAGCCCAAGCGAATTACCAGCCAAATAAACACAAGAGCTTCCGCCACTGGCAGCCAGATCACTAGGCAAAATAAACTGTTCACGTATGTGACTTAACTGATCGCCTTGATCGAGCGATTTAGCAAATTCAAGAGAATTCTCAAACTGATAAGGCATCTGATTCGACTCGTTCTTTACTTTCAGGCTGTCCATTTTATCCCCTTACTAATTCTTGCTTTGCTAGCTCTTGCCCTTGCTAGCTCTTGCCCTTGCTAGTTCATGCCAAGCCACTCTAAAGCCGTTCCACTCAATAATCGCTCTTTCACATCGACACTTACATCAGTCAACGATTCAATCATTTTGCCAGGCTCAGCTTCCATCAAAGGGAAGGGATAATCACTGCCCAAGGCAATACACTTTTCACCAAAAAGATTGAGGATAAAGCGCAAAACATTGGCATCGTGCACCAAGGCGTCGACATAGAAACGACCGACATAGTTGCTAGGACAAATAGGATTATCCACAGCACAAAGATCTTGGCGGGTAGCAAAGCCATGGGCAATGCGCCCTAGAGTCATGGGGAAAGCACCGCCACCATGGGCGAAGGCAACTCGTAACTTAGGCAAGCGCTCAAAAACGCCACCAAAGATCATTGAACAAATTGCTAGCGACACTTCCGCAGGCATTCCCACCAGCCAGGGCAGCATATACTGCGACATGCGATTTTCGCCCATCATGTCCCAGGGATGCACAAAAATTGCAGCACCAAGCTCACTAGCAGCTTCGAAAACAGGAAAGAGCCGCTCTTCATTCAAGTTCCAATCGTTGACATGAGAGCCAATCTGCACTCCCCGTAAACCTAGCTCTTTAACGCAGCGGGTCATTTCTTTGATAGCTAAATCTGGATCTTGCATAGGAATAGTACCCAAGCCAGCAAAGCGCTCAGGATACTGACGCACAATCTCAGCGATGTGCTCATTGAGGTGACTGGACAAATCAAGACAGTCTTTTGCCTGAGCCCAGTAACTGAACATCACAGGCACGGTGGACAGAACCTGCATAGTTACACCTAACTGATCGCAATCTTTGATGCGGGCAGAAGGCTCCCAGCAATTTTCTTCAATGTCACGAAAGAACTTGCCATCATCGCGCACCATACGCGCACAGCAGGGCTTGTGGTGATCAAGCTCAATGAAGCCGCCGTAGCCATACTTGTCTTTAAACTTCGGCAAGTGCTTGGGCAAAATATGAGTGTGGATGTCGATCTTCTTCATGCTTATTACTACTTAGGTTCAGCTATTTAGGTTTAACAACTTTAGTGCCGCACTTCTTGCAGAGAGTATTTTCGCTGGCGTAGAAGCGGTCAAAAATAGGTGGAAACTGGGTGGCAATATTTGTCAGAGGGAAATACTCTTCGTAGAGTTTTTCTCCGCATTTTTCGCAGAACCAGATAAAGCCATCTTCTTCACCAGGCTGCCGCTTCTGTTCAATAACCAAACCGACGGTATTGGCCGGACGCCGCGGAGAATGAGGCACACTAGGCGGCAGCAAGAAAATCTCACCCTGCTTAATTACCACATCTTCGTGCTTACCCTGGTCAAAAACCTTAAGGGTGATATCCCCTTCCACCTGATAGAAAAACTCTTCGCCGCCGTTAACATGATAGTCAGTACGCGAATTAGGGCCGCCGACGACCATAACGATGACGTCACTATCTTCCCAAATCAGCTTATTGCCCACTGGAGGCTTGAGCAGATGACGATTGTCGTTAATCCAACCCATGAAATTAATAGGCGCAAGGCGAGACACAGAACACCCCCAAGCTTTGACTAAGGTCATAAGTCTACAAAGCCCGAAGGCCAGAGTGTATATAAAAATGCCTACAACTTAGCTAAATCAGATAAGCTTTATATCCGCTGTCTCATTGACCAATGGGCAAGCGGCTTGACTGACTGCCCGAGAGCATCTAGGGCTTGAGAGGCAAGGGCTCAAATTCGTAGTACTTGCGCTCGTGAACTGGCGCCATATCATAGTTAGTCAAAGCAGCCTGCACCAGGGCAGGAAAGCCAGCAACAGTGCGACTGGGCCCGGGCACAATTTTATAAGTTACGTCTCGACCCAACTTGGCCCAGGCTTTCTCCGCCGAAGTGATCGCCGGATCGTACACGAGCAAATTGTACGGCCCTTTGCCTCCGGTAATACGCGCATAGACGACCCCAGGCAGGCGCCGCAGTACGTAATTGTAGGCAGTTATTTTGCAACTGCATGCCAAGTGCGTGGTCTCCATCGACTTGCTTTTGTAGAGATGTGCGCCACCGCTCAGCTCTTTAACCCCAGCAGCAATCATGCCGGCCATGGCCAGACGACGGGGCGTAGGCTCTTGCGGAAGCGACTGACTAGCCACAACCTTAAGCACTCCCTGGGCGGCCTGGCGCTTGCCTTCCGCAATCAGACGGGCACAATAGGCCAGCACGAACTGCCCCTCCTCTGGGGCCAAGGCAACAGCGGTGCTATAACAGCGGGAGGCCATAGACAAACACTTAGCAGCTTCAAAGTTGCGACCGAGAGCATAAAACAGGTCTGCATCAGCGCCATAGTTAGTTTTCATCTGGTCAAAAATAAATCGCTCCAGCTTGCTAGTGGCCAGTTTCCCACCAGCGGCTAGGGCCGGACAGTTAGTCGCCATAGCCAGCAGCAATTGGCGCTCGTTAACAGACCCAGCCATTAAGACCCCGAGATGAGCCCCAGCAACTTTCAGATTTTTTGCGGCCAGAGCAGAACGCACTAGCATCTGCAGAATCTGCCGGCTTTCGGGCTGTAGTAGGTAAGCCTTTTGATAAAGAACCAATGCCTTTGCTGGCTCATCAATAGCCAAGTAAGTCCTGCCCAAGCGATCAAGCTGCCCGGCGCGAAACTGCGCCGAACCAGAAGCGCTCAAGGCCAGAGCTTGAGCCCTATCCAGTTCAACCTGTGCACTTTTGACACTACCCGCTGGATCGTTGGCCTTGGTCTGAGCCAACCCCAAGCGGCTGAGAAAATCATCGGCTTTAAGCTCCACAGCCTTAGTGAAGATCTGCTGGGCATACTGCCTATCACCAATCATCAGCTGATATACGGCAAAATTGTAGGCCGCCTCAGGGCTCTTCGGTTCGGCTTCAAAGCGCTCGCGAGCGCGGTAAGAAAGCTCAGTCACATTCGAATAGATACTGACAGGGCTGCTGCCAGGACTATTAGCAGAGCTACTAGCAGGAGCAGATTTTGATTGCGACCGAGGGTTAGATTGGAAGTTAGATTGAGGGCGAGATTGAGACTGCGGAGCGGCAAGAGCTGGCAAAGCAATTTGCTGCAAAACAAACACCGAAGCTAATAAACTGCTCAGAGCGAGAACACTAGAGCTAGAGCGACTTTGAAACAAGTTACAAATTAGCCTTTGGCAAATCAAACCAAAAGTTAGAGCCAGTGCCAGGCGAGCTAAACACGCCCATATTGCCACCATGCTTTTCTATGCAATATTTCGCTACTAGTAAACTTTTGCCGTTGCCTAGAGCATTGGGATCGCCGTCAGTTGAAGGCTGCCGGAAGCGATCGAAAATAGCTTTCTTTTGATCTTCTGAAAGCCCACAACCGCGGTCGATGAACTCAACTCGCATGCGATCGGGTTCTTCCACAATCTGCACCCGCACTTTGCTACCCCGGGGCGATACTTTAATGGCGTTAGACAAAAGTGTTTGAATCACCTGGAACATACGCGCTTCATCAGCCATAACTTCGCCGTCGGGCCCGTTGATTTCAAAGACCAAATCAGCTTCGCGGATGTCATGCAACATCGAAAGCACACCCTGCTTCACCAGCACCATAATGCTGTTCGGGCTCAACTCCACATCAAAGCTGCCAGTCTCAAGTTTGTCCACTTCGACCATAGCGTCAAGGGCCAAAATCGCCTTCTGCATATCGCCAAGAGCGGCTTCGCCCCGGCTTTTACCTGGTGCATCCAGATTGCCATAGAGCCCCTGCAGGGTTTGCTTGATAAAACCCATTGCCCGTGCCAAAGGCGTCTTGATCTGCTCTGACACCACTTCAATAAACTTCTGCTTGATAGCAACAAGCTCAATTCTCTCGTTAATATCAAGAGCCGTGCCTAAATACATCAAGACACCGCCGACATTTATACGCTTCAATGAAAATTCGACTGATATCTTGCGGTCATGGTCAGTCTTGACCTGCATTTCTGTCTGCTTATCAACATAATTGAGCAATGTAGACTCAGCTTGCTTGCCTGTTCCACTAATGGGGAAAACAGAATGAATGGGACGAGCATCAAGGCCAATGGCCCCGGTGTCCATCATATTTTCAAGAGCCTTATTAGCAAACTCAATTTTGCCTGAGGTCGTAGCCAAGAAAACCCCAACTGGCAGGGCATCTAGCACTATTCGCAATTTCTCTTTGCTCTCTTTGCGAGTATCCATCATCGGAGCAGCCGTGGCCTGCCCCTTGGCTTTTTCAGCCACTAAAAGCGTAGCGTTATCAACCTCTGACCATTGGGCTGTCCAATTCATGGAAACCACAACCTTGTCAGGACAAACAATTCGTCCTTCAAATGACTTGGCCTGATTCATAAAACTAGTAGCAAGAAGTGCTTGCTGAGCCAAAAGCACATCTTCTGGATGAATAATATCAAAAAGCGAAGTGCCAAGAAGCTCGTTCGGCGAGACTTTCCAAGCAGCGAAACAAGTCGGGCTTACACTAAGAAAATGTCCATTGCCGTCTACCGACGCGATTACTTCCACAGATACTTCACAGCCAGCTTTGAGGGATTTTAATGAACTGGACGATGCTACCATCTGTAGAAATAGCCAGTCAATATAAACACTATACT
>CALRJJ020000431.1:0-5105 GCA_943367505.1 Flavobacterium psychrophilum
TGAGTTGGTTTCCCCGAGGCCAAGCAGAAGGAATTATTGTCTTCTCCTCTGCCCACCCCGACAAGTCGTCTCCTCTTGGCGCCGCGGATCTCTACCGCCCCGACCAGCTTGGCAGCAATTATCAATTCAACGACAGACTGGCATCAGAAACAATCTCTGACTACCTGCGTCAGGGTAATGAAAAAGCAGCACAGCAAGTGATCGCCGAATCACTCGCTGTGCTTAGCAAAATGAGAGACCTGGTTGACGGCTCAACAAAAAAACCTATTGCTGCCAAAGAAGAATACCGCGAGCAGTGGGCCATGATTCAGACTTACAGACTCGGTTTAGCCCTGGGCCAGCCCGACTTTGATTTATACTTTACCAATCTCGAATCAACCACAAATGGCCCCTATCGCGGTTCACACTTGAATTGCGATGCATACAGAAAGCTCTTTCCAATCTACCAGTGGCTCAATAATAAAATCGTCGGTAAGCCAGCAAAACTAGACACAAGCACTCTTGAGCGCAGCTACGTAGATAGCGAGCCAATTACAATTGCCAAATATCTGCTGGGTGAAACACCTGAGAATGAATTCCTGCGGCACTCACGCGGCAGCGCCGAATTCTGGATCGGAGTTAATCGTTATCTCGCTGGCGATAAGAAAAGAGCAAACGAGAATTTTCAGAGGTTTTTAGAGCAAAAAAATTCCGATGTCATGGCCTTCGAAGTTGCGGCCGCGGCCAAGCTAAAGCAGAACTGCGAAAAACAAACGAAGTAAATCGCTGAGCTTATTTAGTAAGAAGGGCAGCACCGATAGTGCCGGCATAATCACCAAGCTCGGCTCTAACTAGCTCAGTTTCAAAGCTCGGTATACGCAAAGAACGACGGCGCATTTCGGCCTCAGCTTTTTCGAAATAAAGCGGCATAGCTTCGATGAAGCCGCCACCAAGTATGATGCGCTGTGGATTATAGAAGTTAACGACACTAGCAAGCCCTATGCCCATGATGCAAGCAGCATGGTCAACGGCTCTTACGGCAACCGAATCACCTAGCTCATAGGCTTGGGCTATGGCTTTAGAGCGCAAACCACCTTTGGCGGGATCAACCTTGTCACGCAAAATAGACTCATAGCCCCGGTTAATGTCAAAAATGCAATTGCGAGCCACAGCCGTGCGCGAAGCATAAGCCTCTAAGCAGCCGAAGCCGCCGCAACCACAGTCGCGGCCATCGGGCACCACTATCATATGACCGATTTCGCCAGCGGTTCCACTATAGCCCCGCAAAATCTCGCCATTATGAACGATACCAGAACCGATACCAGTTCCAACAAAGATACAAACGAAGTCATCACAATCAAGACCGGCACCGAAGGCTAATTCGCCGATGGTAGCAACTTCTACATCGTTTCCGAGCTTGACCTTAAGACCAAACTGTTGCTGCAGTGGCTCTGCCATCGCCAGATCATTGGCACCAATATTGGCAGCAGCAAGGAGAATGCCTTTTTCTCTATCCACCATGCCAGCAGCACCAATGCCGATACCATTGAGTTTCTTGATATCAACACCAGCATCACTAATAGCTTCATCAATGACCAGGGCAATCCGCTTTACCAGATCTTGGCCGTCAGCCACAAGGCGGGTCTTCTTCTTGGCTGATGCTATCATCTGGCCCGTCGATAGATTGACTACCCCAGCCATAATTTTGGTGCCGCCCAAGTCAACGCCAATAGCTAATTTTTCAGCCACAAATCCACCTATGAAAATCTAGATCAACTTTGCCTCTTAGCGCCCGAGCCCCTTGAAAAGGCGGGCGGCAAAATCGATTTTCAATTTAGCAGATTTAGTGGTTTTCGGTACGGTCTGTTTTATTACTGCAGAAGCACCTTGCTCAGGGCCAGGTTGACGGCCAATATTTTCCATAGGTGATGCACTAACAGGGGCCTCAAGCTGACCAAGAGTGACCGACTGTTCGCTGACATTGCTCTCTTCGACTATAGACTCAACAGGCAACGGTGAGCGCAGAATGCTTCTGGCTAAATCAGAAACAGCCACTTCCGGGGCATCGGCCAAAGCTGACTGGGCCGACGGTACTAATGCTTTGATTTGGTCTAGGGCTTCCTGGGTTGATTGAGCGGTTGGCTGCAGAGCCTTCTCACTATGATAAGCAGGCAACATTGAGGCAATATCAGCCTGAGGGCGATAGTTAGAGCCGGTGTATCCACCAAAGCTATTGGCACTAGCCACCCCTTGAGCTTTCTCGGCACTAAACAAGCCAAGAGCCACAGCCACTCTGCGTTGAGAATCATTGGCATTGCGAGTAACAGTATTGCCATTGACGACCATGGTGGTAGAACCGCCACCGTCAAGATTCATCGCTTCAGTACAACCATGATTAAGGAAGAACTTGGCGACATCATAAAGTGAATGGGGACCTTCAAAAGTTGCCATCAATAAGTGGTCATCAGCAGTAATACCAACGGCTGTGCGCCGGGTTATGTGGCTGCCAGTCCAGCTCGCTGGAAACTTCTCGCCCTTCAAGTCAAAAGCGAACTTGCCATCTTTAAGAAGCAGAGGGCCACCACTAACAGCCTGAGTGACATTACTCCACTCTTTGGGAGTGATATTCCAGTCAACACTGACCTTGGCGCCATTGTTTTGACGCAGTGCTGCCAATGGGCTGTCTTTCGAGTCAGCAAGCACAAAGCCACCAAAAGGAATGGCAATACTCTTACTGTCGCTATCGACTATTTCGCCATAGCTATTCACGGCAATCAAGGTGCCCTCGTAAGGCAGAGAAACAGATTCTCCCCAACGGCGCGTATAGAGAATGCAGTGCGACCCAGAATGTCTGGGCTGATTCATATTATTGATCCAGAGGGTCTCATGGCCAAGAATAGATGTATGCAAAATTCCATGCATCGCCACCCGAGCGATGCGAGCATAACCTCCATCGGTAAAGCCCAGAGCGACTCTTGTGTAAAGCGGGCCAGAAAGCCACTCTCCGTCAAGCATCAAAGTGCCAAGAGGAGTACCATTACCCTTGAAATAATTAGCATTGATAGCAGCTAAGGCACCACTATCACGCACATGATCATGGACATCTTTCAATGCATGAAAAGTCGACGAGGCCGGCATGGGTCGCACTTGAACCGGAGAAACCGACATATTGACGTCGAGCAAATTGATGCGAGTGCGTCCGCCATAAACCTTGTAGAGCACACCGGGCCCAATAGTTCTAACCGATGATGCGGCAGAATGCGAGGCAATAGCTGCACCCGAATTAGCCACTGGCTTTGCTGACGCTTTCAATACTGGCTTAACAACAGCTTTTGCTACGGGCTTCGCCTTCATCCAGGTGAGCTTGGTGTAGGCACCCGTATGCACCTTAGTTTTCAGGCGCCGACCAGGCGCATTATCATAGGAATGCCCTTGGCGATGGCGACGAAGACCAACATTGCCCAAAGAAGATACAGCCCGGTGGCCGCTGACGTGAGGCACAGCCATGGCAATTAAGTTGTGCTTGCCCAGGTTACGCTGAGCCAAAGCGGCAGGCGCTGTGGCCGAAACTAGAATTAGACTAAAAGCAAGGCCACAACTAGCTGATAGCGAAAGCAGAGAATTGCTCTTAGCTAGCGGCGCACCATTCGAGAATGGTTTTAATCCTTTGGATTTACTCTTCAATTTAGATGTTTCCGAATGCGTGAAAGAAAATAAGTCAAAAACGGCAGTAAGAGATGTAGTAACGGTTCAAAATGGCTGAGAGCTAGTTTTTTACACTTAGCTAACATATACCCAGTTCTACTACGAATCTCTCTTAGACGCAACTAAGAATCTTCAATTTCCCGCATGTAAAGCGACGCTTGGCGTTCAGGTATATACACAAGACAGCCGAAAGACCCGCAAACAGGCATTCCGGCTCAGGGTTGTAAACAGATGAACGCTATTTGACCGCCAGATAGCGCTCGCGATAAGCATCAACAGCCGCTTGCCTGGCATCTTCCGCCATTAGTGGGAAGCCCAATTCAATGCGCTGCTCAAGATAGCCCCGGGCCACCCGTTCTGATAATTTGCGAATGCGCAGAATATTGGCCATCCGCTCATCCCGGCCGAGCACGCCACGGGCATCTAATAGGTTAAAAGCGTGGGAGCACTTAAGAATCTGCTCGTAGGCAGGCAAGACCAATTTAGGAGTAATACTGAGCAAGCGCAGCGCTTCTTTCTCCGCAAGGTTGAAGAGAGTCTGCAACATCTCAGGATCGCTCTGCTCAAAGTTGTAGGTCGACTGCTGCACTTCATTTAAGTGGTAGATTTCGCCATAGGTAACCTTGTCGTTCCACTTAAGTTGATAGACGCTATCGACGTTCTGTAGATACATAGATAGACGCTCTAAGCCATAAGTGATTTCAGCCGCCACAGGGCGCACCTCAAGACCACCAGCCTGCTGGAAATAGGTAAACTGCGAGATTTCCAAGCCATCCAACCAGACTTCCCAGCCCACCCCCCAAGCTCCAAGAGTCGGCGACTCCCAATTGTCTTCAACAAAGCGGATGTCATGCTCTAGTGGATTAATTCCTAACTGTTTCAAGCTCTCAAGATAGATTTCTTGCACATTGTCAGGAGATGGTTTAAGGATCACCTGGTACTGAAAATAATGCTGCAAGCGGTTTGGATTATCGCCGTAACGACCGTCGGTAGGCCGTCTGCAAGGATCCGCACAAGCCATGTTCCACGGTTCTGGCCCCAATACCCGTAAGAAAGTTCCCGGGCTCATGGTTGAGGCCCCTTTCTCCAGGTCGTAAGCTTGCATTACAACGCAGCCGTGGCTGTCCCAGAAGCTATTGAGCTTGTGTATAACTTGTTGGAAAGTGAGCGCCATAGCTGAGTTCCTCTATTCATGCGGTTTTAAGTCTAACACGTCAAGAGAAGGGCTAAATATTGGCAATGACAAATATTACGTCCATTCATTGTTAAACCATTAGAATAGGAATCTAAAATAGAACTCTTACTTCAAAAAAACGACAAAGTTCAAAATTTTTCAAAGACCACTTAGAGGAGAGCACATTGGAGAGGCAGGCGACACCCGACTATGACGAGTCTCAGATTCGAGAATCAAGCAGCCCCGC
>CALRJJ020000432.1:0-5103 GCA_943367505.1 Flavobacterium psychrophilum
TTAAGTCAATAAAAAAGAGGCATCACTGCCTCTTTTTTTTCGTCTCATTCCCAGGGGTAGCACTCAGTGCGAGGCTGAAGAACCAGTAGTCGGCTGTAGGGCGTCAGCTCCAGACGCTCCAGAAGAGCCAACTGAAGCAGAAGAAGACCCACTGCCAGGCGCCGGAGTTCCGACTAGGGGCTTGGTCAAATCTAACTTGGCCGGATTGGGCTTCACGGCTTTAGCTTGAGCCTCAAGAGTTGGTCTAGTCTTTTCAAAGCCGGTATATACAATTCCGGTAACCTTGCGAATCAATTCATTGGCGCGGCGATCGTTATGGGGCCGCTGCACTTGCATTGCCATAATCAATTTATGGCCATCTGGCGTGGTAATAACGCCAGTATCACCAACCATCGAACCGATATCGCCGGTTTTATGGGCCAGCTTAGCGCCAGGAGGGATGCCCTGGTTTATTAGTGTTCGAGTTTTAGTTCTCGCCATAATGGCGCGCATACGATTGCGCCAGAGATCGGACATCAACTCACCGCGTTCGACACGAGCCAACAAGTAAACAAGATCATAGGGGCTAGTCTTATTGGTGCCCTCTAGATCGGCCAACGGTGCATTAATAACCGTATTCTTCAAACCCCACTTAGCAAACTTTTTGTTGACGACCGCCTTGCCACCAAGCAAGTCAATAATCATGTTTGTAGCGGTGTTATCAGAAATGATAATCATCAGCTCAGCCACATCAAGCAAGGGCAACTTGGTGCCAAGCGGACGCCACTGCAAGTGACCTGAGCCACCAGCCACATGGTGCGGCTTAATGCTCATAATTTGATTGGGATCAATGTCACCACTATCGATGGCATTCAAAAGCGCCACAAGAACAGGCACCTTGATCATGCTGGCGGCAGAAAAGGAATTATTGCCATTGTAATCGAGGTAAGCGCCAGTCGCCGGATCTATGGCAAACACACCAGGGGTAAGCTTCTTAACCTGGCAAACAGTCTGCACATTATCGCGAAGGTTTACTAGAGGAGTAGTCATAGCAAAGGGAGCCGCCAAAGGCACCAGCGGTTGAGCACCGCCAGTAGTACTCTCACAAGGACTGGTGAGAGGATGGATAAGCCCTTGACCAACGGCCAAAAGCATGGCCACTGCTACGGCACGCAAAAGCCTCTGACCGGGGGGTAATTTGCGCTTACGTCTGCGCACCGAAATTTTCTTGGTCGGTTTATGCTTGAGCACCGAAACAAAGCGCTTAACCGTGGCCAAACGCGCCAAGCTAGCAATACTAAAGCCACGCGTAGTCTTTTGTAGCGCAGCAGCGTCTTTGGTTTTCTCGGGGGCCTCTAAAGCCATTCGTTACCCCTTCGCCAGGAATATGCAGAAGATATACAGGCATCATATCTGGTGTTGATTTAAATTGCCAAACAATTTTCAGCTTCGGCAACTCGACAAACTTCGACAAATTCTTGTGGCACCAGATGAGCCACCGCTATTCTAACTTAGCATTGCCATATGTCGAGCACCAACAAGGTGCTGCCGAAAACTTTTAATGAAAGCCACCACTAGCAGCTAATACTGACTAAGCAGGCTCTTCTTCGCAATATTTTTCCCAGAGACGGGGATATTGAGCGCGAAAATAATTCTTGTCTTCGACATCAAAAGGTTCACCATCGGGGGTGACTAAGCTCTCTTCACGGAAGCGATCATAAATGGCACCATCGTTGTTACGCTCTTCATAAACTTCGCAAGCGAGGAAGAGAAACTCTTCACAATCATCAATATCGTCGACATAGGCCAACGAATCTGGTTCGGCCAAAGCCGCTTCATAAGTCTCTTTGCCTGCCATGATTAGCCCGGCTCTAAAATACTCGAAGCCATCATCGGCGAGGCCACCATTAATTACGTGAGCAGCTCCCCAGAGCTCCCAGCGATAAGCACGGTCCATCATATGATCGACCATTTCTTGAAAGGCAATAATGTCTTCGTCTGGCGCTTGGTGCAATATCTCTTTCAGCTTGGCAAGCTGAACATCTCTATCGCCGTCAGCCTCTTCTATTGAAGTGGCGATGATATACCAAAAGCCTTGCTCGTCCATAATCTACCTATGAGGAATTGTAAGAGTGTACTACATAAGTCTCAAGCTACTCGGGCGCTGCTCTGGCCGACTTAGAAATTGTTCGCGGAGCAAAAAGATAAACTAACAACAAGATGGCAGTGGCCAGGCTCACAAGATATTTAGTCTGAGCACTAATATCGGTGCGAGGAGAAACAAAACCCTCAATAGCTCCAGCAATGAGAAGCAAGAGCACGCAACCAGCAAAGAGCTGCATGGCAGGCTTGGCAGTGCGCCGAAGCGAGTCTGAGCGGCTGAACTGACCCGGAAACATCAAAGACTTACCAAGCAGCAGCCCAGCGCCACCGCTGATAAAAATTGCGCTTAGCTCAAGCACACCATGACCAGCGACAAAGGCCAATAAACGCATGGCCATGCCGTAGTCTTGACACACACCAAATATGGTGCCGATACTCATACCATTACTAATGAGAACAACAACTGTTCCTAAACCAAAACTGATACCAAGCACGAAAGCAGAAATGGCCACGCGAATATTATTGGTGGCAATCAGACTGGAGATGGCCGGTCCGTTATCTTGAATCGAATCGGTCCACAGCCTTTTATTCTCAATCATATGCCAGAGGTCGTCAGATACCAGGGCCCGCCCAGGGCTGACTTCCATCTGTCCAAAATGAACATCTTTGACGGCCTCGAAATAGCAGCCGGCGCAGGGAATAATGAACAGCATGAAGGCCACTGTCACATAAACAATATTCTGCTGAACCAGCTGGGGGAAGCCACGGTAGAGAAAGCGCCATAAGCTGCCCAATCGGTCATCATGAGTTTGATAGACTTGATTGTGAGCTTTTACCACGAGGTTATTTAAATAGACCTGCACTTCATTGCTCAGCTTCAAGGCCCGCGCCCTTGACAAATCAGCCGAAGTAGCGCGATATAAGCGGCCCAGTTCTCTCAGCTGCTGCCGGTCAAGTGCTTTCAAGCCTCGTTTATCAACGACCTTGAGCAAATCTTCAAGCTGTTGCCATGACAACCTTTTGCTCTTGAGCCAGCGCTCTACATTCATTCGTTAGACAGACCCTTTATATGGTAATTGCCAGCTAATGCAACAGCCCGACTACTCTATCTCTACCCCTGAAAATGTCGATCTACACCTGGAAATCGCCGGCCTTGGCAATCGCCTCCTGGCCCAGCTGGTAGATAGCTTAATCAACCTGCTGACGGCCTTCATTGTCATCATAATCGCCCTAATCACCGGTTATATAATCTCGACTTCGCCCCTCGATGCCCAGAGCAAAAACATCTGGTACGGCGTCCTGGCGATGATCTCGATATTTATCATCTTCATCCAGCTCAATTGCTACTTTATAGTGTTTGAAGCTATCTGGCAGGGCCAAACTCCGGGCAAAAAAGTAGCCGAAATCAGAGTAATCGAAGCCAACGGTCAACCAATCGGCTGGGCTGGAGCGATCATTCGCAACCTCATTCGCATGGTAGACCAAATTCTCTTCCTCGGCCTATTAGTAATGCTTTTCGACAAGAATGAAAGGCGCCTGGGTGACATGGCAGCCGGAACAATTGTCATTCGTGAACACAAACCAGACATCTCCACCACCCAGTTACTACTGGCAGCCCCAGCCGGTTCAGCCGAACTGCTCGATATCGGTCGAGTGACCCCAGGCGAATACGATCTAATCGTAGACTTCCTTAAGCGCCGCAAGTCATTAGCAAAGGCCTACCGCCCACTGGTAGCGCAAAAACTAGCCAAATATTTCCACGAAAAGCTAGGCTCCACGGGCGATGATTCGGCTCCAGAGAATTATCTAGAGCAAGTATTTCATTCCTACCAAGCAAGAGCCAACGAGTAGCAGGCTACTTACTTAGCACTGCTTACTTAGCACTGCTTACTTAGCACTGCTTACTTATCGCTAGTTACTTAGCGCTATCGCTCAGAGCTGGAACTTGACGCTTGTCGATTTCAACGTATTTGAGGTCCATCTCGCCGATGTACTCAGCGCGAGGGCGAATCAAGCGGTTGTTAGCATATTGCTCGAGTACGTGAGCAGCCCAACCAGACATACGGCTAATGGCAAAGATTGGTGTGTACAAGTCGTTTGGAATACCGAGCATGTAGTAGACCGATGCCGAGTAGAAGTCAACGTTAGGATTTAAGCCCTTGTCAGCTTTAACAATCTGCTCAATCTTGTAGGACATATCAAACCACTTGGTATCGCCAGCGCGCTTACCAAGTTCTTGAGACATCTTGCGCAAGTGAGAAGCTCTTGGATCTTCAGTCTTGTATACGCGGTGACCGAAGCCCATGACTTTTTCATGACGCTCAAACATTTTGTCGAGGTGAGCTTCAACGTTATCGAGAGTGCCCATCTCAAGCAGCATTTTGATTACTTCTTGGTTGGCACCGCCGTGTAGTGGCCCCTTCAAGGCACAGATACCGGCAACGATGGCCGAATGCATGTCAGTCAAGGTTGCAGCAGCAACACGAGCAGCGAAAGTGGAAGCATTTAATTCGTGGTCAGCATGCAAAATAAGAGCGATGTCGAGAGACTTAACGCTCACTTCATTTGGCTCTTTGCCGCCGCTGAGCATATAAAGGAAATTGGCGGCCAGTGAATTGTCTTCTTTAGGCGCAACAACTTCTTTGTTGTTTCTGATCAAATCCCAGTAGGCAACGATTGTAGGAATCTGAGCAGTGAGGCGAATGGCCTTGCGAATGTTAGCTTCGCGTACATTGTCCTCAGCATCAGCGTCGTACATTGAAAGCATTGAAACGGTTGTTCTCAAAACTTCCATCGGCAAAGCTTCTTTAGGCATTTGCTTCATGGCCTTGACCACGTCAGCTGGCAAGCTACGATTGGTGCGCAAGCCTTTGCTCAAAGTTTCCAGTTCGCTCTTGGTGGGCAAGCGGCCGTACCAGAGCAAATAAATGGTTTCTTCAAAGGTTGAATGTTCAGCGAGATCGTGAATATCGTAACCGTGGTAGATAAGTCTACCTTCCGTACCATCGACAGCACAGATTG
>CALRJJ020000433.1:0-5070 GCA_943367505.1 Flavobacterium psychrophilum
CACTAAAGAAACAGATCCGTACAAGATCGAACTCGCTTTGCAGAAAGTTTTTCCCAAGCAAGATTGGTCAAAATTATCAATCACGATCATTTGGCACGGCCGCCGCGTTTGCTTTGCTCGCAAGCCAAACTGTGCCGCCTGCCCAGTCAATGAACTCTGTCCATCGACAGAAGTCTGAAACGGCCGACCGGCTTAGTAACTGATAGACTCAGTAGCTGATAAATAGAGTGTATTAATAGCCGATTCCGGGAATTAATAAGCTACTAGCTAGTAATTTAAGCAGAAAGAGGAATGGTAATGACCGACGAAACTGCGTCCAAAGACAAAGTTGAAAGACTGGGGTTCTTTGAAAACATCAGCGAATCTGTAAAACACGTCGGCAAGTCTATCGAAACTCAGGGTCGAACCATAAGAGAAGAGGACAAGATCTCTTCACTCTTAGTTCCTGCTACATGTATTGGCCTAACAATTGCCGTAACTATGGGCGGTTGGGCCCGCCTGATTGTATCAACCTTAGCCCTAGCAGCCTTGCTCTATTATGTACTGAGCCGCATTGGTATCATGCGCACACTAAGTGAGCGTCAAGCGGCTCTAATCTGGCATATTGTTCTTAGTGTCTTCCTGCTAGGAATCACCTTCAGCTTCGTCTTTTTAGAAGTACTCAATCGCATTCGCTAAGGCCTATGATGTGTTTTTGCCTTGCCAACTTCGACTGAACGAAGTGACATAAATTCGCAGGTCATAGTTAGTCCCTCTGTAACGCACATAGGGAAAGATCACCCATTTCTGTTTACTGCGTTTTTACATTGTCTAGCGTATTCTCAGAATCACAGATTGGAACGACTTTCCAATAGTTTTCTAAAGACAGCTAGGCATGCAAGGCATAAATGATTAACGAAACGGTTGGCCACGTCGAAAGAACATGGAAACATGTTTTGAACGGCAATTCCACTACAGCAGAAAAAGTCGAATTTGGCGCTGAAGCTCTGGGCTTAGCCTCTCTAGTTGTACTCTCTAAATCAGGCATAACTCGCTACCTGCCCACAGCTGCGAAGAGCATCGAATCATCATTGCCGAAACTAGAACTAAGCAACAGCAAAAATATTGTCGGGTCAGATTCTTTGAAAATAGTTTCAGCTGCACAAAATGAACTGACGCCAGTAAGCATGCACCCGAAAGCTTTCAAGGTATTGAGGGGCGATAGCGCCCTGTTTGACGATCAAGCAAAATATCCATTGCCCACACTTGGGAAAGACGGACAATGGGTTCCTGGTCAGTGGGTTGAGCCTGGTCATTCTAAAACTATCGATTGGATCCAGTCTGGGATCCATGGGAAATCGCGCCAGAAGACGGGCCTCTTTATTAGTGACAAGCCCCAAATGTGGAAAGCCGAGAACCCGAACCATACTACATACGAGGTAGAGATTGGCGATGCTGCATCTAAAACAGACTGGGCCAGTAACACGCTTCGCACTGATTTCGTAGCACAGCGAATTCGCTTGCTTCGCCCTGTTTCCCCTGACGAAATCAAAGCACTACCGCCGCCGAATCTCAGCGACATGTTTGCTACTGTTTTTAAAACGCCGGAAGATGTTTACAAGTTTATGAAACTTGCGGCCCAGCCTCGCGCCCTCAATCGCCCTCTAACTGCAGGTCCAAGACTAGGCGATTCGCCCGCTGATTATGCAGTTGACTCGAAGATGTCACCAATTGATAGACTGATCCACTTGAGAAACCTGGGCCAATGATAATGAGTAAGCAATAGGTCGAGGATTCACCCCAGCGGCGTTATAGTCAATGGCAATTTTGTCTTTGGCATGGACAGTGATGGCCGAAGCCACTAATTTTGGGGTTGAGCTAACAGTGGTAAACTATCGTCCGACTTAGGGGACATTGCCGTGAAAAAATCACTATCCGTTTTTGCGTTGCTTTTAACTATTACCGGTATTAATCTGTCCACTCAACCTGCCGGCGCGCAAGAATACGCACCAGGTCAAGGCGTAGAGGTCGACATCTCCGGAATAAATAATTGGGAAGGCGGAACAGTTGTTCCTTTTCTTCCAGGTGACTCGCAAGACGGGTACCAGGTGCGTGTAAAAGTACCTCGCTACTCTTTATATCCCGATGGCTTTATGGTCCAAAAGATTCACATGCGACCTGGTGCTGCACCTGCTGCCGCTCAACCACAACCACAACAACAGCAACAACCGCCACAACAAGTTCATGCGGCTCCAGCGCAGCCAAATCAAATTCCACAAACATGGGAACCTGTACATAATCCCCGCCCATTTCAAAACGTATTCGCAGCTCCACCCGCAGCCCAGGCTCCTAATCAAGGGCAAGCGGGGCAATTAAAATTTAACGCTGGAGATCATGTCGAAATAGATAAAGCAAAAATCAATTCATGGGAGGGGGCGACGGTGCTCCCCTTCCAGGGCGATGACCCTCGCGATGGAAGCTTTTATCGTATTCGAATTGATGGATACACCACCACTCCACACGGAATGTTGGTGCCAGTTGATACTCTTCGTGCCGCCGCAGGTGGTGGCGGTGCAAAAGTTGCTAATCACAATATTGGCGATAGAGTAGACGCACAAAGCAATGGTAAATGGCATTTAGCCACGATTGTCGACAAAAAAGGCATCGACGAATACAAAGTACATTACGACGGTTGGGACGCTAAGTGGGACGAATGGGTTGATCCCAGTCGATTAAAAGGACCCGGTCAAGGAGGTCCTGCTCGAGGTGACCTCAACCCCGGTGGTGGTGGCATGCAAAAAGCCTCCAAAACCGACGCAGGAATGACGCCGCAGTTAAATAACGGAGTTCCAAATATTCCTGGAACTGGCTGGGACATGATGTCTATCGGCAAACGCGGTGAAGCGCCATCGGTTGCTAAATCTTTCGCCCAAAGTTTTGCATTTAGCAAAGACGGCAGATGGTCGGTGGCTAGATACGGACTGGCAGCAGGTCAAATGGGAACTTACAAAGTCCAGGGTAATAGACTCATTATGACCAACAGTCTCAATGGAGAAATTTTCGGCAATTACACCATGAGCTGGAAACCAGGCGAGAACATGATGGAACTCGATGACGGAAAATGGATTCTGCGCATGAAGCATGTATCTAACAACGCTTATGGCGGGAAATAGTTTTTTACGCCCTACTCGACATAAGACCCAGCATCGTTCGGCCCTGATCGATGCTTATAAACAATTTGCAGAAGATATTTGCTTACGCAAAAAGCCATTGCCTTTGAGCCTTAGCAAACCTACATCGGCGCCTTGTTCAGAGGCACCGCGGCCGTTAGCGTATCAACATTGAGACAACCAATAGCATGCAAAAGTTTGGCCTGAGCCTGATCAAATTCGATAATGGCATTGGCTTTGTCTATCAAAGCATCGGTATAAGATTTTTGGGCATTGATGACATCAAGATAGGTGCCTACGCCTTCTTTGAAGCGCAGTTCAGCCAGCCTTAAGCCTTCTTCGGCATACTTCACGGCAGCTGTGGTTTCGACAATGAGATTTTCAGTACTAACGCTGGCTAAATAAGAGTCTCTTACTTCCTGTAGAATTTTCTCTAGCTCTCGGTTGAACTCTAGCTGTACCCTTCTGGCTTCCCACTGTTTAGCCCGTACCTGGGCCACTTCTTGCAGGCCAAGGCCGCCTAAATTCCACTGCATATCAACGCCAATAGTAAAAAGTGATCGGGTGGTCCAAGGCTTAGGTCCACTTCCACCAGTGGCCAGTGGCAGTCCACCAGCACTGCTGATAGCACCAACAGAAGCTCCAGAGCTACTCAGGGATGTTTGTTGAGTTTGCAAACTACTAAGAGAGGCGTTACTGGCATAAGAGCCAGAACCAATGGCCGTGCCTGTTACTGCCACCGAAGGCAATAGTGTCGAACGAGCAACTTTGATAGCATCTTTAGCAGCCAATCTTAGCTGCTCATATCTCTTCAGTTCTGGTCTCTTATCGATGGCGATTTTCAATAAATCAGCTGGCCTTAGAGCTGAATCGATCAAGCGCGCCTTTGCCACCATTCTATTGCGGATACTAAGATCGGTGCCTTGATCAATATTTAAAATGGTGGCAAGTTTTATGGCTGACTTCCGTCTGGCTACCTGTTGTTTAATTAAGTGTTGGCGATCAGCAGACAGTTGATATTTTGCTTGCAGCACGTCAAGTTCAGTATTGACGCCATTATCAAAGAGATCTTGATTGACGACCAAAAGCGTCTTAGAAACTTCGACTGCTTTTACTCTAATTTGCAAAAGCACGTCATTGCGCACTAAATCATAGTAACGCTCAGCCGACTCAAGCAACATATCATTGACTGTGCCACTGAGCTCAAATTTTGAGGCGCGGTAGCGAGCTTGATTTTGTTTGGCCGTATAGAGTATGCCGCCACCCTTAAATAGATACTGCTGGAAGCCGCTAGCCATAGTCAAATAGGGGTTATGGATGCCGATTGCTAGACCAGCTGGGCTGACATAATTACCATCAAGACGCTGATAGCTAATATCATTTGTTATTGATGGCAAGAAACCAGACAAGGCTTCAATGTAATTCCACTTGCGCTCTTGATTGCTGCTTTGCGATATTTTGATGGGCAAATTATTCGAAAGGGCAGAGTTGAGCACATCGCGCAAAGTAATATCAATTGATTGCTCAGCATCAATACTCAAGGGCGAACCTTCATTTAGAGTAATCAGCGATTTCAAAACTGGTGGTTTAACAAAAACTTTTTCGGCATCGACAAAAATACTGCCGCTGCTATTGGTTACTTCATTGGCAAGAGAATCAATCGTCTCTTTAGCAGTGGCGTTCTCTGAGCCCAAACCACGCAACTTGGGTAGTTCTTCAGCCGAATTCTCCCCAATACCTGCTGGCCGGGTGGTCGGCACAGGAGAGCCCCGCAAAACAGGAATACTTCCAGAATTTGTTTGCGTTCTCGCCCCTTGATTTCCACTTGGTTGCGCCATAGCAGCACTAGCACTTGACGACAGAATGGTCGTAAAAGCTAAAACAGATTTGCAATAAGAAGCCAGGCGTGGAAAATGCAATG
>CALRJJ020000434.1:0-5062 GCA_943367505.1 Flavobacterium psychrophilum
ACCAATGATTCCTTGATTTTGAGCTTAAGGACCACTAATGGGCCACAAGACTACTTGATTTCTAGCTCTACTTTACCAAAACCGGGTTTAGTTGATAATTGCCGGTAAAATCTAGCTCAAATGTTTACAGAAACCCAGTATAGCTAATCCGCTGATGGAAGATGCAGGCTAATATTGTCACTATAAGGTTGTAAGTAACCGATTTTAGAGAGGAACATTTGAGCGATAACGGCAAATGATTCCAATTACCCTCAGCCCCGCAGATTCTGCTGGCCACGGCCGTAGGCGTTGGCATTGGTCTTGTGGCCATGGGGCAGCTCAAAAATTTCTATAGCCGCACCCCCTTAAGCGGCAAATCTAATCTGGCACAGACTCTTCCGGCACCAGCTCCAAACAGCGCCCCTAACAAAAATAAGGGCCTTGCCGACTTTAGCCTTTGGCCGAAGCTAGAGAACCGCATGAATGTTCTACTCATGGGTGTCGACAGCAATGGCCGTGACACTGAACGCTTTACAGGCTGCCGCTCGGATACGATGATTATCGCCAGCCTCGACCCCGAGGCTAAGAAAGTTTCATTAGTGTCAATTCCGCGCGATTCGCGGGTGCGTATTGCCGACAATCACGGCGTCGATAAAATCAATTCGGCCCATGCCTTTGGCGGTCCAGAACTGGCGGTGAAGACTGTTGGTGAAGATTTTGCAGTGCCTATTGATCATTACATAGTGATTGATACACAGGGTCTGAAAAAAGTGTTTGAAGCACTGGGCCCAGTAGAAATCTTGATTGAAAAGCCGATGCACTATAGAGATAGGGCCGGCCGGCTCAATATTGCTCTAGAGCCTGGGATAAATAAGCTAGACGCTGCTGGCTTAGAAGAGTACGTGCGCTATCGTCACGATGCCAAAGGCGACATTGGCCGCATTGAAAGACAGCAGTGGTTCTTGCGCCAGGTCAAAAAGAAATTAGAAGAGCCGCAAGTTCTTCTAAAACTGCCAGAGCTCTGTAAATTAGCAGAAGAATACGTGCGCACAGACTTAACTGTCGAAGACATGCTCAAGTTGGCAGCCTTCAGTAAAGAAATTAAGCCGAACAAAATACAAACGGCAATGCTCCCAGGAGAACCCGTCACTATTAGTGGTGGCAGTTATTGGGTACCATCACCCGAGGCCAGCGCCCTGATGCTTCATCGCATGACCGGTGCGCCACAATCGGTTAGCGTAATAGCTAACAATACAGGGGCCACTATTCACTCACGAAGAAATCCGCGCAGTGATGAAGCCCTAGCAATGGAAGCTAGTAGCGACGCTGCCCTGGCCAGTGATGTTGCTTCAAATGACAGCCTCGCTGCTCAGTGTGCAGCTGCCTATTCAGACAAACCAGTATCGGTGATATTGCGTTATCCCAAAGGCTGCGAAGAAACCGCTAAAAACCTAGAAGCGCGTTTAAAAGAGAAGGGCTATAACGTCAAATATCAGCAACGTGGAGAGCTGAGCGAGTGTCAGCACGAGCAGGTAATAGCTAGCAGTTACAGGGCTGACGACGACTTGGTCGCTAAGCTCAAAGACTCTGTATCTGAGCTGGATAACTATGCCGTGGTAGTTCATTTAGAGCCGCGCGCTTGCTCCGATGTCACTATTGTAGTTAGCCCAACCACCACTGTTGCCGCACCAGCAGTGGTGACTTCTACAGATGACAAAGGCGATGATAAAAGCGAAGAAAAAGGCAAAAAAGCTGCCACTGAGCCTGCCAAACTGAATACACACAATTAAGCATTTTGAGACAAGTAGTAATAAACCCTTCCCAACATCTAAAAGGTGCGCGACCATTCTATTGTCTGCAGCCAAATTAGGGGCAGATTACTAGATTCTTGCCAAGGGGAAGATCGTGACTAAAGCCGAGACTAAAGCGGAAACAAAGGCCAATACTCAAGTCACCTCACAAGGCTCCTGCGGCACAGACTCGTCAAGTGCTCATAAGCGCCCCTTCAACTTCAGCGCTGGCCCAGCGGCACTGCCTGAAGAAGTGTTAGAGATTGCCAAAGAAGAAATGCTCGACTGGCATGGTTCAGGCATGTCAATTATGGAAGTGAGCCACCGAGGCAAAGAATTTGGCCAAATCGTCGAACAAAGTCAGGCCGATTTAAGAGAGCTGCTCAACATTCCGGCAAACTACAAAATTTTGTTCTTGCAAGGCGGTGCCACATCACAATTTTCCATGGTGCCTTTCAATTTGCTCAGGGGCAAAAACAAAGCCGACTATGTCAATACCGGTTTCTGGTCAGAAAGAGCCATTGCTGAAGCCAACAAATATTGTCAGGTAAACATAGTTGCCTCAGGTGAATCGAGCAAATTTACAACAATTCCAAATAGCGACTCCTGGCAGCAAAGTAAAGACGCCGCTTACCTTCACTACACAGCCAATGAAACAATACATGGAGTTGAGTTTCACTCCATTCCGCAATCTCTCGATGCAAAAGAAATTCCGCTGGTGACAGATATGTCTTCAAACATGTTGTCTCGACCATTCGACGTCTCAAAATTCGGCCTGATTTATGCCGGTGCTCAGAAAAACATTGGTCCTGCCGGCCTCACCATAGTTATTGTTAGAGACGATCTAATCGGTCAAGTCGACAGCAAGGCACCGACTCTATTCGACTATCAATATCTCGCTAAAAACGATTCTATGGCCAATACCCCGCCGACCTATAGCTGGTATATCGCCGGTCTAGTTTTGCAATGGCTGAAGAAAAATGGCGGACTGTCTGCCATTGCCGAAACCAATAAGAAGAAAGCAGAGCTGCTTTATTCAACCATTGATCAATCAGAGTTTTACCAAAACCCTGTGGCCCAAGATTGTCGCTCCCTCATGAATATTCCTTTTATTCTCAAAAATGCAGCATTAGACAAAGTATTTTTAGACGAAGCGAAGAAAGCTGGCCTACTGGGCTTAGCTGGCCATCGGGCAGTGGGAGGCATGCGCGCCAGCCTTTACAATGCCGTCACGCTTGAGGCCGTTCAAGCGCTGACATCGTTCATGGGCGATTTTGCCCGCCGCCACGGCTAAGAGAAATTATCAAAACGGGAGCACCCCGTCAGGAAACATCCAGTAAGGAAAGATATGTTCAAAATATTGAATCTCAACAACATAAAAATCGCCGGATTAGAAAAGTTACCGCGCGAGCGCTATGAGATTTCATCCGAGATGCAAAACCCTGATGCTGTGCTGCTTCGCTCAGCCAGCATGCATGAATGGCCCATCCCTGAAAGTGTCAAAGCTATTGGTCGAGCCGGTGCTGGTGTCAATAATATTCCGGTAGATAAATTCAGCAGCTTGGGAGTTCCTGTATTCAACACACCTGGTGCCAATGCTAATGCTGTCAAAGAACTTGTTATCGCTGGCATGATGATGGCAGCCAGGCAAATCGGGCCAGCCTGGGACTTTAGCCGCAGCCTGAGCGGCACTGATTCTGAAATTGACAAACAAGTTGAATCAGAAAAGAAACGCTTCGTCGGCATTGAACTTGCTGGTAGAACCCTCGGGGTCGTCGGCCTGGGAGCAATCGGAGTAAAGGTAGCCAATGCCGCCTTCTCACTAGGTATGCGAGTGGTGGGCTATGACCCACACATCACAGTTAGCAATGCCTGGCAATTGCAATCAGAAGTTAAGTCGCTTTCAAGCGTTACTGAAGTGCTTGCTCAATCTGATTTTATTACGCTACACGTGCCGCTTTTGGAAGACACGAAAAATCTGATTGACGCTCGCAGACTTTCGAAGTGTCGAGAAGGCATTACGATTTTGAATTTCTCTCGCTCTGCTATTGTTGATGAAAAAGCAGTTTCAGAAGCAATCAAATCAGGTCGCGTCAGAGCCTATGTCTGCGATTTTCCAAGTAATCAACTAAAAGATCAAGAGAGAGTTATTACCCTGCCACACTTAGGCGCCTCTACTGAAGAAGCCGAAGAGAACTGCGCCATCATGGTGGCAGAACAGATTCGTGATTTCCTCGAAAAAGGCACCATTCATAACTCGGTCAATTTCCCTGAAATGTCTCTTCCTGGCAAACCAAACAATCGCCTGATCGTGGCCAATGCCAACATTCCCCACATGATCGAGCGCATTTCGGCCTGTGTCGCCAATGCCAATTTAAACATTCTCGATATGTTGAACCGCTCAAGAGGTGACGTCGCTTGCACCTTGATTGATTGCAATGGTGACGTCACCGATGATGTCTTAAAAAGCATTAGCGCTATTGAAGGCGTGCTCAAAGTGCGGCTCGTCAAGTCTTAAGCGGCATTCTCTCGTCTAAATTTTATAGCGATCATAATAGTTGCGACTGTCTCCTGTGGTGAGCACTCTCGGCACGGCAAAACCAGCACTGACTGCTAGTTTAAGAAAGCTTTCGCTGCTCGAGAGTGAAGTCGGAGTTTCAGATAAAGCTTGGGCCTGACGGGCAAAGGCCCTCTCAAGAGCAGGGCTATTTAGACTTTTGCCAGAATAACCAGCAAGCTCGCTTCTATATAACCTCGGCGCGATAGCAGAAGTAGATTGAGCGGATTCACTAGAGTAAGTTCTGCGACCACTGGCAAATCCGGCAAAACCGACTGAGTAGTAAACTAGGCCTTCGCCCACATTTTGACCAATGGCTTTTCTTGCTTCAGCGTCTTTGGCGCCGCTCTCCCAAGTAGCGGCCATAGGCGAACCAATTCGGCCGCCCCAATCTATTGCCATGACAGCCAACCCGGATTTCTCAAGAACATCAACCCCGAATTTAAAAATTGAGCCTAAAGTAGCACCAAAGGCATTGGGGTTATTCTTAATGCCCGCTATGCCAACAGCCGTAAAGAAACCAGCACTGAGTTTCAGAGCTAAATCCCCAGGATCTTGTAGAGTTTCGACAGCTGCTTGCAGCGCAGCACCGGGCATTTGAGACAGCAAGCCCACTTCTCTACTGAGCTTTCCTGCCAAACTTTCGTCATATTGACCGGCGTCATGATTAACAACATCAGAACTGGAATTATTGGCTTCGTTGTGTGATTCAAGAATTGGCATTGATTCAACCTCA
>CALRJJ020000435.1:0-5045 GCA_943367505.1 Flavobacterium psychrophilum
TTTGATACAAAAAAACGTGAAGTCGTATTGCTTGAGGAGTCTATCGGTATTGCAAACATGCTGTTTAAGTATGCCAAGGCGACTTACATCGAAGTGCTGCTCACTCAGGAAGAGAAACTAAATGCAGAAAAAGAACTGGTTCAAGTAAAAATGGAACTTGTTGGGTCTAAAGTTGACCTTTATCGAGCACTAGGAGGCGGCTGGCGATGAGAGAGCCTTACATTAATGGGTCGGGCCCGCACTGCTTCACAAAAGCGTCTACTTCGGGGTACTTTCATTTGAGCAGAAATCTTGCAGCACTCATATCCCTCGCCGTCGTTTTCAGCGGTTTGTTTACGCTAAGCACTCAATCTGTTGAGGGGAAAACCTCGCGAAATAGTTCGCGCAGAGAGAAAAATTATTTGGTCCCACCGCCTCCGCCTTACGCTCCCTCAATGCTCCCTGCGGCGCTGGGCATGGTGGGCGCTCAAGCGGTAGCAGCGTATGCAGATGACGCTGTCGTGGAGAAGCCAGTCAATCTCTACAGCAAGTACATCGTCACTCGCAACCAGGGCGACATGCCGCAAGCTGTCCAACCCGACCCTTATGTAAGCCACTACCGGGTCGTTGAGCCGAAAATTCTAAAACAGATCGATGACTTCGATTCTGAGATTTCGAACCATGAGAAAGAAATCGGCAAATTGCTGAACCTTTGAACTATGTAGATTCTGCACCGCATACGGTGCAATGGATCTGCAACATTTGAGGCACGTGCATGTGCGAAATCGTTTCTCTAGCTTTCACGCAGCTGCACGATGCGACCCGCCTGGTGATGCGCCTGACGCGCTTTGTGTTCTTCTTCCAATCGATAACTGCAGCGGTTATCAGGAAAAAATAGAGAATCCCTAAACCAGGGAGTTTGTAGTGAGGGGGCGCAAATACCAAAGCCATGAGCGATACGAAGAGAATTTCGTTACCGTGGTTGAATTTATTTTTCATGAACGTCATCTGTCGTCCTCCAGTATTATTGGGGGGCGGATACTTTGTTCTAGTTGCAAGAGAATCGCCTCAAGCGATCTTGCTGCCCAGACAATTTATTTTGCGATATGTTAAGCATAACGGTGAACGCACCGCCATGTCAAGGAGTCTAGGATTTACAGGTTCTAATCTAATTGCTCCTTTGAAAAGCAACTTGGTAGGCTTGCGGAATTGAGACCGTTTTGACACTCACTCTATAAAATCCTGGAAATAGATAGAACCATTTGCCAGTGTTTAGAGAAATCGCAACTTCTGTTGTTGCGATTTCGAGAGCCTGCAGCCGTCTGCATAACAGCAGGCAACTATAGAGACTGCCACTCTTCTCGAAGAATCAAAATAGCAATTAAAAAAGCCCTGAGAATTCCTGGGAACCAGCTAAGACTGCTTTCACCGCCATCGCAGATGGTGCAACTTGACGAATTGTCGGGTCACATGAGGGGATAAAGGTTTACAGGGCTCGGTCGATAATATCGGCACCAAGACTACCTCCGTAGGCCTCCTCTATCGCTCTGGGATCCTTCTTAATTTGCGCTTTGCTTATGAAGGTAGCTACGCGGAACTTGCTATTGTCTATTGCATCGACCTTGGCGAACCCCTCAGTGACAATCTTATTGCCGTCATAGACATAAACCCAGAGAAAGTAGTGGGGATAACCAGTGCCGGTCTGATAGAGGTCTTCGTGGCCCTTTATAAACTCGTGGCCAACTGACTTTGTACCTTCCGCCGGCAGTTTGAAATATGTGCGCAAATCGCGAACTAAGTATTCATGGAAGTGAGCGTCTGGCACTTCGTTTTCTGAAACATGCCCGAGAGGGTCGCTGCCACAGCCGGCCAAAGATAGACTGAGACAGCAGAGAACAATTGCAGTCTGTAATGGCTGGAAACACACTCTCAGCCGTCTTCTAAGATCTGTGCCCATAGCTCACCTCTCAATGATTGTATTCTTTGACAGGCGAACGGCCCTGCTACACTGTAACAAGTGATGAGGTTGCCTGCCCATGAGCGACGGAAATCAAGAAAACAAGCTTGCAGAGACAAACAAAGAGCAACAGGGTGGTTGGTTTTCATCACCGCAGCCCCAGCCTTCGAGCACTAGCGGCAGAGAACCGCATGGATTTTTCGATCGACCGCCGGTATTGTTTGCAGCGCTTATCTGGTTCTTTCCTTATTCATATCTCCTTGCCTTTGCAATTGCACTTAAGGGGATAAGCATTGTCTTTCAGGCCTTTCACCTTAGTGCATCGGATATTATTCCGTTCGACTATATCAAAGCTCTAATTCTTCCGATGCCGTTGTTGTTCGTCGTGTGTATGTTAAGAAAAGGCTCTTGGTTCTTAAGACGGATAGTGTTTCTTATCTTGTTCTGGTTGGTTCTTATTTTGACAATGGGAATTACTCAAGGAGCACTGACTTCAGCGCTGAGTAAAGTCTACAGCTCTGGCCAATAAGACCTTTAGTTGACCTCAACGGCAACCTATTTTGTTTTTGCTGCAACATGAGTAATTAGCATGTAGCTCCTTCCGCCAGCCCAGCAAATGAACTGTCCGAGAACTTCTTCATCGACACATAGTTCAGCTGTTGTCTGCAAAAATCCGTGCTCACCAGTTTTAACCGTCGTGACAAAGTATCCAGCAGGAGTCCGATCGAACTTGCATACCACTTTGCAGATCACATTTTGGCCAGCACGGTGGTAAAACGGCTTATCTTTCCGGCCCGAATCATATTCAGAAGACATCAGTACACCAGTCGCAGCGGTTGCTGAAAGAGGCCACAACCAGTCCCGACACAACTAAGGTGCCGAAGCCCAAGACAAATCGTCGCTGCGGGTTTTTCACGATTCACTCCCAACTGACTCTATTATGCACCCTGCAAATCGCTGCCAAGGGCCTTTTATTTTTGCCCAATTAGGGTAAATCTAGAATATTGAGCGCTTATTCAGGCAGGAGAAAGACTATGGCTTCACAGGATAAAATGCGCAAACAGCGCGAAGAAGACGCTCTGCGCCGGGCCGAGCAAGAGCGAGCCGAAAGAAAGAGAAAAGAAGAAGTCGAGCGCCGCAGACAAGCAGAAGCCCACGAGCGCCAGCGTTGGGACCAAATGGCTCAGGCAAAAATGCTCGAAAAGAAAAGCGGCGAAATTGAAGAGGCTGAAAGAAGGCAAGACGCCTTCCTCAGGTCTATCGAAGAGAAGCAGTATGGCAACGGCAATAGTGCCTGTCCAAACCCCGGTGTGCCGTCTACACCAACACCTGACCTGATGTCAGACAACTAATCAGACAACTAAAGCCTCTTGGGCCATTAGGGCCTTAAGGCGCTGCAAACCAGCTACATGGCCAATCAGCTCTGTTTTCAGGGCTGATTTTGCTCTGTTAATAACCAAACCACCAGCCAGGGGCCTCTTAGCCGCCTGCTTCAATACCGAAGTATGGGCCGCTTCAATCAAGTTAGTTGGCAATGAAAAAATAGCAGCAGCGTCTAAGGCTAGCTGGAAGCGACTAACACGAGTGGCGCCAGCAATATTAAATAGACCCTGATTGTAAGAATTACAAAGTTCAATGGCCGCCTCAGCCAGAGTTTCATTGTAAGTCGGATTAGCAATCTGATCGTCTGGCACAACAATGTTCTCTCCCTTTCTTAAGGTGAGTAGCAGACGAGCGACAAAGTTCTTATCTTGTTGGTCTTTACCAAAAACAGTGCTTGTGCGGATGATGACATTGCTCATACCGCTTGATGCCACTACTCTTTCGGCTTCCACTTTATGTTTGCCATAAACGCTAGCCGGTGATGGCTTGGCCTTTTCGTCGTAGGGGCCCCGCAGGCCGTCGAAGACAAAATCGCTAGAGAAGTAGACTAGGCGGCATGAAGATAAGTCTCTAGCCGCAGCTATGATGTCTCTCACACCCTGGACGTTTATCGCATTAGAGCGCTCTGGCTGCATTTCACAGCCGTCGACGTCAGTGTAGGCTCCAGCTAGGTAAATACAGTCAGGTGCGAAATCGGCAATGACGCTTTCGGTTTGCTCGCGCTCGAGAAGATCTAACTGAACCCATTGTGCTTGTCGCTCCGGCTTGACCAGCTCAAGCTTTGAGGCAGCAGCCTTGGGCTGTTGAACAGCAGAAGGATTATGGCAATAGGTACCGCAGACGGTGACACCACTTTGGCGCAGGCGTTCCAACAAGACTGCGCCGACCTGTCCGGAAGCTCCAATGACCAGAGCCCGTTTGATATCAGTAGAACTCATTTCTCTTCACGTTTCTGTATTTGCCTAGGCATGCGATGTGGTTTCGACTTGTTGTAGCATACCGCTTCTGAGACAAATAGTTAGTTAAGCATGCGATAGTTGGCCCTTAAGTGCCTCAGCTCGAGCCATTAAGGCCTTTTTGCGCCCTTCAACTTCAGGGGAGTTCTCATTATTATGATCATCGGCCTGACCGTCTTCGGCATGCTTGTCAAAGACGCTGAGACACATCTCAACGGCACTTTCGAGGAAAATCTCAGCCTCACCAACGTCTTTCTGCAGTTTGCAGACTTGAGCCAAATTGAGCAGCACATCAACCATCTCTTCATGCTCTGAAGGATAAACCTTATACTGAATCTCTAAAATTTGCCGGTAACACTCTTCAGCCAGGTCATAACGCCCCATCGCTTTGTAGACATCGGCCAATATGTTGATTGGCACTACAGTCTCAAGCGAGGCATCGCCATACATATCAAGTGAGGCATCAACTAGCTTTGCGCCAGCCGAAGCGGCTTTGTTATGGTTATTGACGGCCATGAATATGCCAATCAGCCTCTTGAGCATGGGCATACCATTAGGTTTGCGACTAAGATGCAATTCGTCTACCGTAGCAAGAATCTCAACGGCAACAAAATTGAAGCGCTCTTTATTTTCGCTGTCGACTGCCAGTCTCACACCATCATCAAGAAGATTCTTAGCGACAGTTAGAGCACGTTCTTCATCTTTATCCCGTTCACATAGCCTGAGCAAACAAAGCTGCAAGGCTTGTTTGTCAGCATCTGGTAGAGCCA
>CALRJJ020000436.1:0-5045 GCA_943367505.1 Flavobacterium psychrophilum
AATCGCCCCTTCCTCACCGCCTACTCAAAAGCGTTGATGGAACAGATGACTGATCAAGCCACCATAGAAAAGATAATCAGCGGCGAAACGGGCACAAAACTAAGCAGTAAATCAGTAGAAGCGAAAGAAGCAACCACAGCACCAGATAGCGTAAACAAGCCAGCTGAAACAAAGGGCGACGAAATTAAGACGGCAGAAGGTAAGCAAGTCGAAGTTAAGACAGCTGAGACTAAGCAAGCTGAGAGCCCTAAAGTTGAAGCAATCGAAGCTGAGCTGAAAGACACTCCCGGTCAGCCTTTAGAAGCTAACTAGGAGACGAGCTATTCGGCTCTGGATTCGGATCTGGCTCCTGATTTAAATCCGGATTTTGATTCGAATTCGGATTCGGCTCAGCACCGCTGCGTCGCTTGGCGCGCGCCTCGGCCTTCTCGTTGATAAGCTTATAAACGGACGGCAATACCAGCAACGTCAACAGAGTAGAAGATATCAAACCACCCAGAACAACAGTAGCTAGCGGCCGCTGCACCTCAGCACCGGTGCCGCTAGAAAATATCTTCGGCAATAGACCAACAGTAGCAACAAAGGCAGTCATCAGCACCGGTCGCAGACGAATTAACGCCCCTTTGATTACCGCTTTTTCTATAGGCGCTCCAGCTTTCTCCATTTGCATAATGTAGCTCACCAAAATAACGCCATTCTGCACAGCCACACCAAACAGAGCAATGAAGCCAATAATGGCTGGCACTGACAGAGTCTGATGTGAAATAAACAGCCCCAGTATGCCACCAATCATGGCAAAGGGAACGTTCATCATAATCAACCCAGCATTGCGCAATGAACCAAAGGAAGCGAAGAGCAAAATGAAAATCAAAAGCAGCACAATCGGCACCACTACAGCAAGACGGGCCATGGCACGCTGTTGGTTCTCAAATTGACCGCTCCAAACAACTTTGTAGCCCTTGGGAATAACTACGTTGTCTTGCACCCGCTTTTGCGCTTCAGCAACAAAGCTGCCCAAATCACGACCACGAACGTTCGATAGAACAGCTGTGCGGCGCAGACCATCTTCTCTATAAAGAGAGACATAGCCGCGCTCGAGAGTGATGTCGGCAATTGACTTAAGCGGAATTTTGCCACCATCAGATGCATCAATCAACATAGACTCAATTTGGTGACGACTGTCGCGGTAATCTAAGGGATAACGCACCAGCACACCAAACCTTTTGGTGCCTTCAATAACTTCAGTCACTTCCCGACCGGCTAAAGCAATCTGCACAACATCAAGAACGTCATCGGTGTTAAGGCCGTGCCTAGCTAAAAGCGGACGCTTCAGTTTGATTTTCAGTTGCGGCAGTCCAAGCAATTGCTCCCTTTGCAGGTCAGCGGCACCAGGTACTTTCTGAATCTCTCTTTTAATTCCTTCGGCAATTTTGTTGAGAGTATCAACATCGTCGCCAAATATTTTCACGCCAAGATCGGCTCTAATTCCCGCAACTAAGTCATCAATCATATCGGCGATTGGCTGTGAGAAACTGAACATCAAACCAGGTATCCCTTTCAACTTCTCAGCCATAAGGTCGACTAAATGTTCTTTACTCTGTGTTGTTTTCCATTGTGAGCGGGGTTTCAAGGCAATATAGACGTCAGAAGATTCGACGCCATCTAAGCCAGGGCCAGTGCCCGATCGGCCAGTACGGGAAACAACGTCAGTAACCTCAGGAAATTCCAACATAGTCTTTTCAATGGCGGCTGCAATTCCTCTTGAATCTGTGTGGGCAATACTGGCAGCTAGCTTTGTGCGCAGCAAAATTGGCCCCTCGTCAAGGGATGGAATGAATTCAGAACCAAGAAAAGGCACTATGGCCATAGTCGCCAAAAGGGCAATGACAGCGTATGTAATTATCTGACGGGGATGAGCAACTGCTGTCGTAAGAGCCGGTAAATAGACACGGGTTACAGCAGTGAGCACTTTGTTTTCGCGCTCAACCAGGGGCTTGCGCATGGTCCAATAGCACAGCACTGGAATGACCGTAAGGGCGCACAAGAGCGAGCCCACTAGAGCATAAATGAAGGTAAGAGCCAGGGGATGGAACATCTTTCCTTCTACCCCTTCTAGAGTGAACAGAGGCAGGTAGACGGCAATAATAATAGCCACAGCAAAGACAATAGGGCGTCCCACTTCACAGGCGGCATGGATAATTACTTGCAGACTAGTCTGATCATTAACTTCATCTTTTTTGCGCTCGGCCAAATGTCTAAAGATGTTCTCAACCATGACCACGCCTGCATCCACAATGATGCCGAAATCAACCGCACCCAGGGTCATCAAGTTGGCGGTCAAACCGGTGTATTTCATCAAGATAAAGCTGAAGAGAAGAGAAAGCGGAATAATTACCGAGACAATCAAGGCGCTTGGTATGTGCAGAAGCATGGCAAACAAAACAATGATTACGAGAGCGCCACTGAAGCCCAGAATTTCTTTGACAGTTTCGATAGTTTTTTCAACCAGTTCAGTTTGATCGTAGTAAGGTACAATCCGCACACCGTGGGGCAAGTCCGCTTGAATCTCAGCGACTTTCTCTTTGACCTTTTCCACCACAGCCTTGGTATTGACACCTTTGCGCGTCAAGACAATACCAGTGACACACTCACCACTACCGTTGCGCGAAGCTGAGCCACGACGAAAAGCTGGCCCAACTTCTACGTGGGCAACGCGCTCGATGGTGATAGGAATACCATCAACTGACTTGAGCAAAATATTGCGAATATCATCAATACTATCGATGCGGCCCATGCCACGAATAATCACTTCTTCACCGGCATTCTCGATAAAATTGGCACCAGCATTGGCGTTATTCGTAGCCAGGGCCGTGACCACATCATTCAAGCTAAGCTTGTAACTGTGCAACTTATAAGGGTCAACTTGCACCTGATACTGCTTGACGAAACCACCATAGGTAGAGACGTTTGCCACACCCGAAACCGATTTCAGCCGCCTGGCAATGGTCCAATCTTGTAGCGTGCGCAGCTCGGTTTGATCATTGTTTGGCTTCTGCAAATAATACATATAAACGTTCGAGAAGCTCGACACCACCGGTCCCAAAATTGGCTTCGGACAGCCATCGGGCAAGAGCTTATCGCTCTGAAATAGTCGCTGCATAATGAGGTTGCGGGCGAAATAGACGTCCATATCGTCATCGAAAATTGCCGTGACAACCGACAGACCAAAACTCGAGCTGGAGCGAATTTTCTTGACTTTGGGCAGGCCATTGAGAATATTTTCAATGGGAAACGTAACCAGAGCTTCCACTTCTTCTGTGGCCATACTTTCCGGTTCAGTAATAATTTGAACCTGGACGTTACTCACATCAGGAAAAGAATCAACCGGCAAACTTAGCATCGACCAGATGCCGAAGCAGGCCAAACCAAGAGCAGCCGCCACCGTCAGCAGCCGTTGATTCAAGGCAAAATTTATCAATTTTTCGATCATTGGGTTCCTGCAAAATACAAATTAGTTGAGACGTACAGACACGACGTTAAGCCTGAAAGGCTAAAACAAATTCGTCGTCAACAAATACAAATCAAACTTGCAGTTTACCGATCAGTTCGCGCACGGCCACAGTATTAGAGGGGTACTGCAGTTCAGCAAAGAGAGAGGAAAGTGACCGCTGCGGCTGATCATAACCAGCTAAAAGGGCAAGCAAAAACAAAGCAGCAAAAACTGCTTGTTCGGAGGCAACAAAGCCAAGCCCTGCTATGGCTATTCCATGACCCTCTGAGCGTGCAGAACCACAGGAGCCGCCAACAAAGGGATCAACCGATATTACGTCTTCAAGACAAATATCATTTCTGGGGTCTATATCAATGGAGCCCAACAGACTTGCAGCAGCAGCGAACGACCAGAACTGGGCGAAGAGAAATGCTGCAGTGCAAAGAATTAAAACTAGTTGCTTAGTTGGATTCAATTTCTTTGTCGTTCTCAGGCTGGGTCAATCTACTGAGTTAGGATAAAAAAATAGTATCACGCAAAACCAGGCCCTAGCCCAATACAGCAAAGACGTTACAGATGGCTAGATGCAAGCTTTATGAAAGCTGTATGGCAGCCACCCAAACCCCAAGCGAGCCAAGCACCAGCTGGCCGAACCACAGGCAAAGTGACAGTGGAGCAAAATCAAAAGCCCACCCCAAATAGGGTGGGCCTTTAAAAATCTGCCGGAGGTCGGACTCGAACCGACACACAGTTGCCTGCGATTGATTTTGAGTCAATTGCGTCTACCATTTCGCCACTCCGGCATTACAGTAGAAAAACATTCTACACTATTGAGCCAAAAGCGCGAAACCACGGTAAACGCCCCACAACTACTTTACAGGTCACCTCTGTGTCAGCAAAAGCCATTACCTGCTTACTTACAGGCTTTGATGCCTTTGGCAAGAACATGGTAAATCCCACTGAACTTCTAGTCGGAGCTTTTCCGGATTTGCTTATAACCAAGCCCAGTGGCACTTCAAAGCGCGTAAAAGAGATTCACATTGAGAAACGTATCTTGCCGACGGCCGGTATCAAGGGCTGGAAAGCATTAAAGGCAGCTCTTGACCACGCCGTAAAGAACAGCCCTGGACCACTCTTCGTGGTTATGACCGGCCTGGCCAACAAACGCGAATGGCTCAACCTGGAGCGCTTTGCAATTAACATAAAAGACTACGGCTTGCCAGACAACAGTGGTCATCAACCGCTTGATAAACCTATTAACAAAAATGCGCCTGAGCTACTGAGAACAAAAATCGACCTGAGCGCTTTAAATTCGGCAATTAATAAAAGCGGTTATCCCTCGGTCATTTCTAACCATGCCGGAACTTTTATCTGCAATGAGCTCTATTTTCAAGCCTTAAACTATGCCTTAAGCCAGCCCAAAATCAAATCGGTACTTTTCGTGCATGTGCCAACCGCGAAACAATTTGCCCAATCGGCGGCCAAATCGAAGAAAAAATCAATTGCCAATGCAGCCTTGAAAGCAACGACCAGCTCAAAACAAACCGCCTTGTTA
>CALRJJ020000437.1:0-5041 GCA_943367505.1 Flavobacterium psychrophilum
CGCCTGTACTCAAGTCAACTGAGACTGCTACAAATGGTGTGGGCAGCTGTTCGATGTTTTTGTACTTGGCCGGTATGTTTTTTTCGACAAATTTTGCAATAGACTTGCCGCTATACAAACCCAGTGAAGGTTTGAGTTGCAGAATGCGCATGAAGACATAGCTTGGCAGGTAAATGATCTCCTGAATTACTGCCGAGCGAGGAAAGAAGGCCTTGCCAAGTTTGCCGTCTAGAGCAATCGTTTCTATTTCATGGGCGCTGAGCCGAGCAGCTGAGAGGCTGCCAATCAGCGCTCCGACACTTGTCCCTGAGATAAAATCAACGTGGATTTTCTCACGCTCTAGAACTTTGAGCACACCGATATGAGCTAGCCCTCTTGCTCCCCCGCCAGCCAATACAAGTGCTAATCTTGGCGGACTTTGAGCGACTCGAGATTGATCGATAGTGGGTACGGTGACTAAGCTTGGTTTTTCAACAGCTGCGGCTGCATTTGGGGTTGTGGCGCTGTCTGTTATTGTTTCTGATGGCGTCTGGGGTGCCGCCGCATCGCCCGCCTGCGTTGGTACGGTGCACTGGGCTGGAGCAAAAGAGGCCGTCAACGTAATTGAGCATGCTAGTAAAAAGCCAGCGAACTTATTTGTGCTCTTCAAATTTGCACGCTGAACATTTTCATGTTTCCTCTCAGGCAGCCTAACGCTGCCTAAGATGCAAACTGACTACATTGGTTCCCGTATTTTTTTAGTTTGGTTTAAAAGTTAAATTGACGTTCGCTTTGTTGATGGTCGAGAGATATTTCGCCAGGTCTTTCAGCTCTTCATCACGCCCAGTTAGAGGTGGCATGATGCCTAGATACTGGTTCTTTTCTGGGTTAGTCTCTTTGAGCATGGTTAAGAAGCCGTATATTGCCTCTTCGTCCCGTTCGCCCAAGAGCTTCTTCATACTGCGATAACCGGTGGCAGTGTGGCAGCTCATGCACTGATAGCGGAACATCACCTCGCCCCGTTGCTCATTATTTTCGCCTTGGGCTGTGCAAGCTTTAGACCAGACACCAGCATTGAGGAAGCCCTCTTGGCTTAAGCGCGGTACATCTTCTTTGCGGATGCCGTTGGAATAAACATAGTTATAGACAACATAAGGTTTGCGCAAAAGCTCACGCATATATTCGGTTGAACCAGTTGCTCCTAAACCGCATGCGAGGAAGAGTATAGCAATGCGGAAGGTGAAGCCCTTGGGGTTGAGATACGGTCCGAAGTAGGCGAAGAGCACAATGGTGCCTGAGAGAATCAAGCTCAAGTAAAGTGTTCTAGCAAGAATTGAGAAGTTGCCCACACCAGAAGATTGGATGCCAGTAAAGATGGTCGACATAGTAGCTTGGGGTACGTTGGAAATGTACCAAAAAGCAACTAGTGGGCCAGCAAGGAAGATCGGCAGAAGCCACTTGGCGCAGTACTTGGCCATGTAGGCACGCAGGTCTTGGTCTTGCAACCTTGATGATGTCACCATGGCGTACATGCCAGCGATGGCAAACATGATCAGCAAGCGCATAATCAGCGATGGGAAGTAAGTTGGGTTGAGGAAGCCATCAAGCCAATAGTGGGTTTTGATCCAGAGCCCTGGAGTAAGCATGAAGGTGAGAATGCCGTTGATAATCACCAGAGTCATGATTGAAAGGAAGCAATAGAGTCTTGCTAGAAGCAAGTGCTGCTCTTTGCTTATTTTGTCCCAGGAATAATAATAGACAAAGACTGTAGCTAGTTCAGCGGCAAAGAATAGATATTCCAGTGCCCAGGCAAGAGTGAAGTTTTGAATGAGAATGGCTGTGCCGTCTGGGTTTACCAGGGCGATTGCCCACCAGATTGCTACACCAGTAACTGCACCTGATACCGATGTCAGTATCATGAAAAAGCGGGAGTGAGTCTTTAGATAGTCATAAATTCTGTCGTCTTTTCTTTTGTACGCCAGGCCTTCGGTAATGGCTAGGAAGGCGCCGCCACCAACAGCAAAGTGTGAGAGGTAAACGTGGATGATGGCGATTATCCCGATAATCCAACCACCGCCTAAATAAGGCACAATCCAGACCGGATAATTCATGACAGGGCTCCCCAGATTGTAAATGCGATTATGCCGAGTAACAAGACCAGGCCATAATAAGTAGCGATTTTGGCTTTATCAGCCGATTCACCCTTGTCAAAGAAGGGCACTATGACCATACCGGAGCAGGCCAGAACCATTAACAAGGCACCGAATAGTTCGCCTTCGATTGGTCCAACTTGAGGTGGTACCAGTTTCAAGAATTGGAACGGCGCTAGGAAATACCATTCAGGCTTAATACCGATGGGGGCTGCACCAAATGGGTCAGCTTCTGGCCCAAGACCCCAAGGGTACAAGGTCACCAGGGCGGCCAATCCGTTCAGAGCCAGCAACCAAACCAGCAAATCTTTGAGGAAGAAATTCGGGAAGAATTTCTCGTAGGTGCGTTTAGCAGCTTCAAGTTTTTTGAAATAACCTGGCTCAGACATGCCGTGCATTTGTACGAAGAGCAGGTGTAGGCCCATCAAGCCAAGGCAGAGTAGCGGCAATAGTGCCACGTGAATGACAAAGAAGCGGCTCAGCGTACCTTGGCCAATGTTGTGGCCACCACGCAGTAATGAAGCTGCGGCTTCTCCAAACACAGGCATTTTAGAAGCAATGTCAAGGCCGATTTTGGTGGCAAAGAATGACACGTCATCCCAAGGTAAGAGATAGCCCGTGAAGCCAAAGCCGAGACAGATAATCAACAGCACAAGACCGGTATACCAGGTGAACTCTCTGGGCTTGCGGTAGGCCTTCATGAAGTAGGCGCTAAATAAGTGCCCGACCAGAACCGCTATAAGTAGATTGGCGCCCCAGCTGTGAATTGAGCGGAAGAACCAGCCAAAGTCAACTTGCGAATTGATGCGCAGAATACTAGCGTGGGCAGCCTCAAGGCCGGGCACGTAGTAGACCATGAGCAGAATACCGCTGGCAAACTGAATTATCATCAGCATCAGGGCAATGCCGCCGGCGTAGTACCAGACCGAATTCTTGTGAATTGGTACTTGCTTTTTCTGGGCGAACTTAAAGGCAGCTTCAAGGCCAAGGCGCTCATCAAGCCAGCCCATCAGGCCTACCTTTTTCGTACCGTTTGCTTTTTCCGTACCACTTGTCACGACAGGTTCCCCGTACTACTAGGCTTTTGAAACGATTATCTTGTCTTTTACGACTTCTACTTTTAGTGCCAATAGTGGCTTCGGCGGCGGACCGGCTACGTTCTTGCCGCTAGATGGGTCATAGCAACCGCCATGGCAAGCGCACCAGATCAGATCTTTTTCTGGCCTGAATTGCACAGTACAGCCAAGGTGTGTGCACACTGCACTAAAAGCGTGTAGTTCACCATCTTTGGTGTGCGTGATCAAGGCAGGCATACTGCCAAACTTGAAGTTCTTCCCTGAACCAGGAGGCAGATCTTTTATGTCACCGATGTTGACACTCGATACTTTACTTTCTGGCTCGTCACCACCATTTGGGGTGAGGTAGCTATAAATTGGATAGGCTGCCATCAGCGCCCAGACGCCACCGACGCAAGGCACCGCTGCTCTGAGAAACTGGCTACGGCTACACTTCTCGCCATCACTATCTGAACTGCCGCATCCCCCATTGGAACCACAGCCGCTAGTCACTGGTTCAGCACTGCTAGTGGAACTGGCTGTTCCAGAACTAGATTTGTCTTCGTGACAACCGCCATTGCCATCGCAGGCTGAGCTGCCGCCTTTGGCATCGCCACCTGAACCACATGACGAGCCGCTTCCAGAGCCGCCGCAGCCACCGTGTTCATGTTTCTCACTTTTGTCTTCTGGTTTATGGTCTTCCATTACTCAACCTTCTTAAACTGCTGATTGGCTTTGTTCGCCTAGTTGTAGCGGCGGCTTGTTTGCTGGGTTGTGTGCTTTGTAGATTGTTTTACCGAGCCAGACAAGGTAAGCAATCAGTGCCACCGCCGACAGTACGAATATAATTAATAGATCCCACTGGGTTGATACTTGTACCGACTCTGGCTGGATGAATGGACTAACCATAAAGTGCCTGAGTTGGTGACGATTGACGATCATGGCTAGCACGCACAGAATGCCTGCAGTCATGCCACTGGTGAATGCTGCGGCTGAGCCCTTGAAGGCAGCAAATATTGTTCCAGCCAGTGATGCCACCATTAGCACCATTGATACTCCGAATACTCCAGTAGCCAAGGTATCTGCGCCCATAAACTTGTGCATAGTGTCGTGGCCAAGGCTATACATGAACCAAAGTCCGACAGGGATTTGCAGCAGGGTGTAGAAGATGTAGATGGCTGAGCCGCGCTTGATTAGCCAGGCGCTGTAGTCGTTGTCTTTCTTGTTCCAATAGAGACCGTACATACCAACCAGTAAGCCAGCCACAGCTAGTGCGCCAATTACCATGTGCAAGTAACGTGGTGGCACTTGTGGATCGGTTGTATTTAGATTGAGACCGTTAGCACTGTGCTGATAGAGGGCCATCCATTTTTCAGGATGCAGCATCAGTGTCATGTTGTTGCTGAAGATAAAGCCAATTACAGCCATCATGGCAACAGACACAAGCAGTATTAGCGGACCGAATTTTGCTTTGGGATATTTGCTGCCGTCTTCGGACGCTGCTGGCGAAGCTTTATAAACGACCCAGTAGAGCAGGAAGTATGCGACTAGCAATATAAAGATGATAGCGAACCACGGAACTGCAATTAGAACGGAAGATGTGTAGAACATCGGTCCGTAAATTAGCTGGACGAAGAGCAAGGGCACAATGCCTTGGGTGATTGCTACCGAGGTATAGATGGGCAGCCCTTTTACTAAGCCTCTGCCAATTCTGTACTCATATGAGCTTTTATCTTTCAGGCCTTTTGCTAAAAAAATTGCTGCGAGGAAAGTTCCTCCCAGCATAAAGTTCATAGGTATGGCGTGTAGAAAGAAACCTAGTATAAGAAGCGTTTGCAGAAGCCACAGTGGGGCAGG
>CALRJJ020000438.1:0-5027 GCA_943367505.1 Flavobacterium psychrophilum
ACTGCGATTTCGGCCCAGATTGCCCTTTCTTTATTCACGCTCACCTTTTATCTTTTCGTTCGTGGTGTACAGCGAGATGATAAACGCTGGCTTTGCCTGGCCCTGGTGCTTTACGGTCTCAGTCTGCCAATTTATGAGCTTGGTTTGCCATTGTTTGTTTTGTTGGCAGCGGCAGCCGCTTGGGTCTATTGTTTGCAGAGAGGCTTTAGTTTGCGCAAGAGCGTGATTAGGGCTGCCTATCTCTGCTTACCTTACTTGTTTCTCGTCGGTATTTTCGTTCTGTTTAGAATGGTACTTTTGCCTACGATTGGCTCTAGCACCGTGTATAAATCTGGTTTTCACATAGACCATGTCGTCTCGGTGTTTAAAGAGGGCATGATAGTTTCGGTTCTGCCTCCGGCCTTTCTTCACTTCTATGGCAAGGCACATGAGGCTTTCCAGGCTGGGCTTTCGAGAACTCTCTACTGGCAGCTTTTTTTTGTTACTTTTGTGATGATATTGCCACTGGTGGCAACTAGAGGAAAATATCTTGAACCGCTATTGCAGAATCAACGAACTCTGGTGGCTCTATCGATTTTTGGTTTGTTTGCAGCTCTTGTCGGATACGCACCTTATGCCTTAGCTCCAGACTATCTTCCGGTGCTTGACAGCGGTTACAACCGTATCAATCAGGCCAGCTCGATTGGCGCCTCAATCTTTATTGCTTCTCTGCTTTGTTTGTTCTTTTGCTTGTTGGAGCAATTTCTGACGAGGATTCATAGACTGGTACCAGCTCTCGTTCTAGCGTCGGCTGTTGCCGCTTTGGTCAATCTATTTATTCTTGCCGATTGGCAATACTCTAAGGCCTGGATGGCTTCTACTGCTATGCAAAATCGCATAATCAGTCAAGTTCGGCAGTTTGCGCCAGCGATCAAAGCCTCTCGCACTCTCATCCTTACCGGTGCACCTCGCTATGTTCTTTGGGCACCACTTTTTGATTCAGTTTGGGATTTTCAGTCAATGTTGAGAATTGTCCTCAATGACCAGGCCATCTGCGGCGGTGTTACCTCGTCGCGCATGCGAATTATGCAAAATAAACTAAAAGATATGCATGGTGAGGCGGTAATTTGGGAGTATGGCTTTGACGATATGTTGGTGCTCGTTCCTGATTTGGAGCACTGTTCTAAGGTCGATTCGGCTGAAGCCTTTGTCAATTTTGTCGAAAAAAATGGCGTCAAGTTTGACCTTGATCAACAAACAGTCGATCGTTGGCGCTCAGAGCTAAGAAACAGCGGTAACTAGTTCAAGAAAGATGTTCTCAAATTAGTCAAACATAATATAGTGTTCGCCATGCTTAGGTTAACAGCTCTTAGATTTCGATTTTGCTCAGTGATATCATAGGGTGCGCGTCAATGGCGCAGTCTAAAGGAAGAGCATAGATGATTTTCACAAGCGCTGAATACATTCTCTTCTTGCCGATCATAGTTTTACTTTTTTGGATTTTGCCTAAAGTTTGTCGGCTGCCCATGCTTCTTGTGGCTAGCTATTACTTTTACATGAGCTTTATCCCTCAGTTCATTTTGCTGATCTTGCCGATGACATTGTTCAACTGGCTCTGGGGCAAGTTGATGGTCAAAGATCACACCAACAAAAAATTGTTGGGCATTGGTATCGTTGTCAATCTAATTATTCTTGGCGTTTTTAAATATGCCAATTTCTTTGCTGATTCGTTCGGCGCTGTGGCTAAGTTGGCTACGGGCAAGGCTATGCATTTTGACTTGCATATAATTTTGCCCCTTGGTATTTCCTTTTTTACTTTTGAGTTCATTCACTATTTGTTTGAGATTTATCGCGGTAAAAAACCGATTGATTCATTTGTTCTATTCGCTCTTTTCGCCGCTTTCTTCCCCACCCAGATTGCTGGTCCAATCAAGCGTTATCCTGACTTCGTCGAGCAAATGCAGGCCGATAACAAGATTGAGCTTTCATATTTTGACGAAGGCGTACCCCTAATTATTATTGGTATGGCGAAGAAATTACTTCTCGCTGACAACCTCGCTGTCTTCGTGCAAATGGGAGTGGGTGCGCCTTCCAATTATAGCGGGCTAGAGTTATGGCTGTTTGCCTATGCTTTTGCTTTCCAGATTTACTTCGATTTTTCTGGTTATACCGATATCGGTCGAGGTTCGGCCATGCTATTTGGCTATCACATACCAATCAATTTCAATATGCCTTATATCGCTAGTAATATGTCAGACTTCTGGCGACGCTGGCACGTCTCTCTTTCTACATGGCTGCGCGATTATCTCTTTATTCCGCTGGGTGGTTCTCGCGGAACCAGGCTTCAAGTCAATCGCAATTTGTTCTTGACCATGGCCCTGGGGGGCTTGTGGCACGGTGCATCTTGGAACTTTGTCGTTTGGGGTGTCTTTCACGGTTTGGCTTTGATTGTGCATCGCGAATTTTCTATGTGGAAAGAATCTACTGTTGCTCTGAAGAACTTTCTTGATCAAAAGGTAGTTGCTTTTGTTTGGCGCTACTTCTCAATCTTTTTGACTTTTCAGGCTGTTTGTATAGGTTGGGTATTCTTCCGCATTCAAGATATTGGCTTGGCTTGGACTATGGTGCGACGTATGCTGACCTTAAGACCAATGTTTAGTATGCCTGCTCCGGAACACTTCATTGTTATGAAGCCGGATTTGCCGGTGGTGGTGCCGGTTGTGATGATTATGGTTTCGCTTCTTCTGCTTACAAACTTACCTATTTCAGCCTTGAATGAGAAGAAGGTTTTTCAGAATCTGCCAGCATTTATCAAAGCCGCCTACTGTGCAGTCTTAATTCTAGCAATAGTGACCTTCTTGCCTGATACGTCGCAGCCGTTTATATACTTCCAGTTTTAATCTTTGCCTTACTGGTTTTCTTGAACTTTAAGCTGCGCTAGAGCGTTTATACAAACATGTGAGCAATGGAGAGTGCGACCATGTTAGAGATTATTGCCTTGCTACAGGCGCCAGTTTTTTCTGCCTGTAGTGGTTTCGAATTGTCTTGTTTTACAGCAGGAGTTTTCTTCTCGGCTGTTTATATTGTTGCTTTGAGCTTATGGCTTGCCGCTGGGCATTAAGCCGCTGGTGCAGACCAACCAAAGCAATCTAAGGTGTCGTCTATATTGAGATTGTTTTCCATGGCGTAGGTAACAGCAATGGTAGCTTGCTCAAGCTGAATCAAATTGTGATCGAGGTAGGTCTTGCACTGGGCTGCTAGTTCGAGCACTCTCTGGTCGATCAGGTGGGCATCAAACAAAGTTTTGAGAAGGGGCTGACGGTTGGCTAAAGCTAGAGCAGTAGCTATTTGTAGCTCTTTATCAGAGAGTAGGCCAGCCTTCTTGAGAATATCGGTAACTTCAATTTTGGGTTTGTCATCTGGATCTTCTTCGTCCATCTCATTTAGTTGGGACAAGGCCAGATTAAGCTCATCATGGGATGTGGCAAATTGAATTTTCTTGACCAGCTGTGCTGCTTGATCTTCAAAGAGCATGCCGTCACGAATCATCTTTAATAGGTGATTGATGGCTTGCATGCATATAGCAGTGGCAAAACCGTTTTCGGCCATTACTTGTTCTAGAGGTTTGTTCTCGGTGGCTTCAAGCTCGCGTGCGCCCATCAACTGACTTTCTGAAATGGCACCGGCCATAACTAGTAGTTCGCCTGGGCCGAAATCATCAGCTGCTGGGCTCGGGTCTATATTGTTTTCTTTCAATGATTGAGTAAGGGCAATTGATCTTAGCCTGGCCGATTTGAGGGCGTAGATGATTTTGTCGCGTTCGGCCACTCCACGTCTAATTAGTTGCTGAGCCATTAAAGCTGAATTGAGACCAGTTCGTGAAATGATGCCTCGGCTCAGTAGCACCATACCTAGTGGCAGGCCTGTCTCTGTCGCTGCAATCAGGCCATCTTCAATTTGCTTTGGTGAGGCAAAGCCTGCTTGCATTAATATTTCGCCGAGTCGGTTACTGGTTGGCACTGGTTTTGGAGCAGCTTTGGGGGCAAGTTTGAGCAAGGCCTCGTCTAAGCTTATGTTTTCCTGAGCCACTAAACCAAGGGCACGCACCCCATGTTCGACGGGCAAAGCCTTGTCTTTGATGCGAGACTGCACTTCTACAGCAGTGGCTAAAATATTGTCGGCAACGTGCCCATGCATGGTGAGAATGCGGCCAATTGGCAGTCTCATTTTTACAGCTAAACGATTCACTTCGTCTAGAAGGTTCGGCTCGATTATGCCACTGCGAACGAGGAGATCCCCGATTTGCAGCATAGCTACGTTGGCTGTTTCCTCAGTCATCAATCTCTCTTACTGGTGCGAGCAAGAACAATTGGGAACGTCCCTTTCTTGGCTTCATCGTGGGCGTTTACTGCCGATTGAATGAGAGACTCAAGATCTTCGCCGTCTGATGGCAAGTTAGCGACACCGAAGGCGAGTGATAGGTTGGCCTTGTCAATTCCCGGTGCTAGCGGTGTTACGGTTAGCGCATCGAGCACTCGATTGGCTACAAACGCCGCTTGTGAGGCCTTGGTATTAGGCATCATAATGGCAAAGTCTTGGCCGTAGAAGTGCGCCAGAGTATCTAGTGGTCGCTTCACCAGGCCAATTCTCATGGCCGCTGTTTGCAAAGCTTGCACTGGCAAAGGATCTTTTTCGATGATGCCGCTGCCACCTGTACGCTTGAGCATTAGCTCAAATACAACCAGTGACATGGGCCAGTTGTAGGCTTCGTAGCGGTAGTACTCATACTCCATAAAATAGAGCAAGGCTTCGCAGCTCATCAGCCCAGTGTCTGTGCGAATGAAATTGTAGGCAAGATTTTGAATGATTGATTTTGACTCGCCTAGGAAGTCTAGGGCGCCACCACGGGCGGCGGCAGGTGGGCGAATTTCAATGAGGCCGCAGTATAGCAAGTTGAACAGCAAAGGCGCCCATTGAGTCTGCTCCATGGGCCTGTCTCTAAGCAGATCAGTAAAGGTGGTCTTGTGTTTGAGCGACTCGTACACTTC
>CALRJJ020000439.1:0-5024 GCA_943367505.1 Flavobacterium psychrophilum
ATGCCATCAGCAGTAATGCTAACCGGCACAGACAACGTTACTACTGTCCAAGATCTAACACTGAATGCCAGCAACATCAAGTTTGACCAGAACCTCAACGCCGCTGGCAATGTATCGATTTTGTGGAAAGGTAATGCTAACTCTGATAATGGTTTTATGGTGACAATTCAACGCAGCGCCATCAACGGTACTGCTAACGATAGCCTGATCAAAGATCTATCGATCAAAGGTATGCCAGCAGCTGGCGGTGACCAGGATGCAGTAATCGCTGGCGAATATGTCGCAGGCAAGCCGCTACCATCGATCTCTGATGCCAAGCCAGAACAATTCTGTTCTACGAGTAAAGCCGGTAGTGCCGTATTCGGTGTCGAACTTGGACTGAATGCTCCTTCCAATCACGGAAAAGGAACCGCCAGTACTGTACTGACATTCGTTGCAGCCGCTCTCTAATTCACTCTTCCCCGCGCAACAGTGAGGGGTAGGCTTAGGTCTCCTCCTCGCTGAGCGGCACGAAGTGATCTAGTTAGAAGACTAAATTAAAGACCTAACCAAAAGGCCAATTATCACTACTACTAAAAACAGGGAAGTAATTACAATGAAATTCAACAACATCATCAAAACCATGCTTGTTCTCGGCACCTGCACTCTTGTTAGCCCTGCGGCTTTCGCTGCTTCTTACGGCAACTCTTCAGTTAAAGCAAATGCCTCACTAGACATGCCATCAGCAGTAATGCTAACCGGCACAGACAACGTTACTACCGTTCAAGATCTAACACTGAATGCCAGCAATATCAAATTCGACCAGAACCTCAACGCCGCAGGCAATGTATCGATTTTGTGGAAAGGCAATGCTAACTCTGATAATGGTTTCATGGTGACAATTCAACGCAGCGCCATTAACGGTACTGCTAACGATAGCCTGATGAAAGATCTATCGATCAAAGGTATGCCAGCAGCTGGCGGTGACCAAGATGCTGTAATCGCTGGCGAATACGTCGCAGGCAAGCCGCTGCCCTCGATCTCTGATGCCAAGCCAGAACAATTCTGTTCTACGAGCAAAGCTGGTAGTGCCGTATTCGGTGTCGAGCTTGGACTGAACGCTCCTTCCAATCACGGAAAAGGAACAGCCAGCACTGTACTGACATTCGTTGCTGCCGCTCTCTAATTGAAAGTAAGTTCAAGCGCGAGGCAAGTAAACAACCAAAGGTCCGGATAACTCCGGACCTTTGAGTTACGATAAAATTGAACTAACTGTTATGAAAACCTATGGAAATCTATCAACTTTCAAAATTCCGTCCCAATCTAGCCCCAAAGCGGGTATGAAGAGAGTAGAAGCTAAACCAGGGCAAATTGAACAATGTGGACTGAGATCAAAAATCGAATCATCGACTTGGTTAGTAAAATTAGGTCGAAGAATAATACCTCTCATCAGAACTCATCGAAAGACTCTGCAGCAGCGGCAAGCAGCGAGCAACAAGTAAAAGAGACTGTTGCTTTCGAAGGGGCGAGAATGACCCACAATCGGCTTCAGTCACTAGATGGTTCAGGGCATAGACAGTGTTACATGGAAAAAATCCGCCAGGTGGCAAGCGATAGCGAACCGCCTGAGGCCAATCGCGAATATTGGTTCGGCCGGGACGGCGAATCTAGTGGCAATTGGCCCACAGCAGAGGGGACAGCGCCTGGTACTAAGCCCGGCACTAACTCCGGCACTAGGCCTGGGACCATATCGAGCACAAAACTGGCGGCGACATCCACTACGACATCAGGTACCGCCTCTGGGTCAAATCAAGAATTGACCCAAAGCGGTTCGCGAATCCCCGGAATTATCAAAGCCATACCATCTCGCGCCCGGGTAACTAGCACCCAGTTACAAGCGTATGTTGAGAGCCTGCCAAAACCGGAAGAATAGAAGGCATCAAGCCTTCTATATCAAGCTTTCTATATCAGGCTTTCTATATCAGGCCTTCTTTCATCGCCTTTATGGCCGCGGCTGTTCTTCCAGTTACAGCAAGCTTTTCGAGAATATGCTCCACATGTGTTCTCACTGTAGAAACGCTGATGATCAACTTTTCGCTAATTTCCTTATTGGTTGCGCCATCAACCATTAACCTGAGCACTTCACGCTCTCTTTGCGACAGCAGTTCGCTCGGAGGTAGGGGCACCTGACCAGCCACGGGCTTTCTCGGAGCTGGATTTTCAAATGCCTGCAGAACTTTATGGGCAATTCGCGGATCTATCCAGGCTGCACCGTGAGAAACAGATGTCACAGCGGTCCTAATTCTCTCTGAGGCGCAATCTTTCAAGCAATATCCAGCGGCTCCAGCTGAAAGTGCGGCAAAAATTTCGTTGTCATTGTCGTGCGAAGTGAGCATGACTATGTGAACCTGGGGCAGGGCCTGTTTAACTAGCCGCGTAGCATCGATACCGTTCATCAGCGGCAAGCCAATATCCATAATTACCACATCCGGCTTCAGGTTCTTGGCCATTTCTACGGCAGAAACACCGTCTTCGGCCTCACCCAAAACTTCAAACTCGCCATCGCGCTCCAATACCGCCGACAGCCCCTGGCGCATCAGTTCATTATCTTCGACGATAAGAACACTAATTTTCTTGGTCAAGAGAATTCCCAACTAGATGGTTGATAAATACTGCGATTACAGCAGCAGTATATTACCAATTTCAAGTTAGCAGGCCAAAAAGAAAAGCCTGCAGTAATAGTGCAGGCACTCAACAAAAGTTTCTCAGTGCAACATCTACAGTTTCTTTTAGCAGCAAATAAACCAAAACCTCTTAGCCATTCTTAGGCACACTGCGCAGAACCAGCTAACTCTTCATAGACAAGGGCCTTTTGACCTTCCGACAAACCAGAGACATAGACAGCTAAACGATACTGACTGATATGAGACAGTGGCTTCTCACGGTCAGCAGTCATAGGTACTACAGGGTCTACACCAAGTACTTCTCTGAACTCGTGCAAGTGAGGAATACCATTGTTCTTCACACCACTGTTATGTAGAGATGTTCCTTCTGGTATTGACTCAAACACCACTGGCACGAACTTCTTGCTTGCAATAGCTTTGAGGCGAGTGTGTGTAATTTTAGCGCTCTCAAATCGATCGCCTCGCTCACTCTGCAAAGCAAATATTCTTTTAATACCGAACCAGCCAATTAAAAACAAGTCGCACAAATTGCAAGTATTCATGAGCATTCCTCACTGAAAATCAGTAAAAACTAAAGAACAGAAACTTTGGATACCTCTACTGACAGCTAAGAGCGCCACCATATACAGCGGCTCGTTGCTGCACCGGAAGACCGGCAACATAAGCAGCCAAACGGTATTGACTGATATGCGAGAGTGGTTTCTCGCTATTGGCTCTAACAGGAACCACAGGGTCAACTCCTAGCACTTCCCGAAAGCGATGCAAGGCAGGAACAGCCACTAGGGCTGCCTCGCTCTCACCAAGGTAGTGTTCGCCAGTTGGAAGAAACTCTTCTGCAGGCAAATAATCGAAAGTGGAAACAACGTGTTCGTAGGCCCCTCTCGTCAGAGCCTTGATTCTGTTGCCAGTCACTCTTGCGCTCTTACGGCGGTCGGTACGCTCGCCTGCTGCCTCAATTACACCGAGGATGCTATGCCAGTGAACCAAGAAGAAGTCAGATACTTTTGTCAATTTCATTTGCAGCCCCTCCGTTTAACACTCTCCATTACCAACATAGCCTTACTAGAGTGAGCGGCACATCCGTCACTAAGCGGATCTTTTGTCTAGCTGGCAGTAGACACTTTCGAGGAAGCGGAAAGGGCTGCCAGGGCAAATCGCTATAGTTTTACTTGGCAAGATTTGCCAAGCTGATAATCTATGTGAGCAGAGCAGCAATGCAAGCAAAATAGTAATCTATGCAGACCATCACTCTTAAGAGCGACATACAAGGAAGCCCTAGTAAAAGCCATGGACGAAAGTGCCGAAAGAGAAAGTGCCGCAGGCTCTCCCGCTAATTCAGAAGTAAGCAACAGAAGCAATGCCAATGGCACTGCCACTAGCACCGATCTACCGGCGCCACTGATACTGTTAGCTCTTGGGCTATTGCTTTACTTACCTTGGCTCGGCAGCTACGGGCCTCTTGACCCCACCGACAGCTTCTTTATTGAATCTGGCAGAGAGCTATTTGAAACCAATCAATACTTACTTCCCCTGCAAAACTACAAACCATGGCTAGATAAGCCGATTCTTTACTTCTGGTCGGTGGCAGGTACTTACCATCTCTTAGGGGTAAATCCCTTCGCTGGAAGGCTCGTGAGCGCCCTCAGCGGCGTCTTATTAGGGCTTTCCACTTATTTCTTTTCTTTGCCCTACATCAGTCGCAAGCAGTCAATTATTGCCTCCTTGATTTTTATGGCCTTCCCCCTTTCCAGCGCTATTGGCCACGTATCACTGACCGACATGCCCCTAGCGGCCCTGATGGCCACAGCCCTTTTTGCTCTCTTTCACTTCGAAAAATCCCGCCGACTCTCGGCCTGCTTGATTGCTTACCTGGCCCTTGCCCTAGCCTTTCTCTGCAAAGGACCCATTGCCGTTATTATTGTCGGCGCTATTTATGGCCTCTACTTACTGCTAACAACTAAGCTCTCAGGTCTATTGCGGAAGATTCTTGATGCTCGACCGTTTCTAGGCTTAGCAATAATTGCAGTTGTGAATATCCCCTGGTACACAATGGCCACCATCGGTACCAATGGTGCCTTCTTCCAAGACTTCTTCATTACTCAAAACTTCGGCAGAATGGTCGGTACGGTCAACCACCAACAGCCTTTCTGGTTCTATATTCCAGTGGTCTTAGGTGGTCTTTTCCCCTGGAGCCTACTGCTAATTTTGATGGCAATCGCGCCCCTAACTGCTTTTGCTAAGACCCTAGGAAAGAAATCAACACGGCAAGAACAAATAGAACAGAGCAAAAACCTCATTGAAAATCGCGAAAATCTAAGCCATCGCACAGCTTATCTGTTTTTCATGGCTATTTGGGCTGTC
>CALRJJ020000440.1:0-5019 GCA_943367505.1 Flavobacterium psychrophilum
TGGTTCGATCTTTCCAGTCAGTGGAGAACTTTTGCGCAGAGCTTCCACAACTCTTTTAAACGTTTCTTCGTCAAAGCTTCTATGACCACCAAATCTATAATCTCGATGGATCCATTTCAAAGTTCCATCGGGATATAAAGTGAACGAAATTGTTCCTTCAGATTGCCGCATACTATCAAAATTTGTTTTTTGACCTGAATAATTTCGGAGTATTCTTTCGCGATCTGAATCAGCAATATGATTCGAACCACTAATAGCAATCAGTGGTCTTTGGAAATTATCCGCACAAAAAACTGGCAGCTCACAAATAGAAAATAGCAATATTAGTAGTGCACCGGCAGGTAGTGCGAACCAATGGAGCACCAAGAGCAAGGAAGAAATTGCCAAGTTGAAGCTAGATGACATACTCTTTTTCTTCTCCCTCAATCTTCAGCCTCATTTTGATTTCATTTATGAGTTTTGCTCTTCATATTAGAGAGCGTTTTTTCGGCTTTGGGATCGCGGGTATTCATGATCAAGTCAACGCTAGCGGGATTGTTTTCAACGGCCTGTTTCAGCGATTCTTGAGAGCTAGCATCGGCGCCGACACTGAGGCCACCAAAACCCATTTCCATTGCTTCGTAAGAGCTAAGCTTGAGACCATGGGTGTGTTTCATTGCCTCTTCTGCGTCTTTCTTATTGTGCGTTTTGGTGGCAACCGTCATCAGGCACATCCAGATGTAAGTGTCGTTGGGCAATTTCAGCAACAGTTTCTTACCTAGGGCCTTGGCTTGAGCGTAGCGCTCGGCGCTCACAAGTCCGCCTAGGTGATCTTTGTCGAAGTCGGTGTCATCAGGAAAGAGCTTTTTGCCTTTTTCCAAAAGGGCAAAACCTTTGTCGTATTCTTTGAAGCACATCAGAGCCCAAGCCATCGCTGAGATTGACCAATATTCGTTGGGCGCCAGGTGATACATTTCTTTGGCCAGTTCCATGGCTCTATCGTTTTTGTTGTTCATGAAATACAAGTGCACAAGTAGATCTTGTGAGCGCAGTCTCTCTTGCAAGTTGGTGGCATAGACCACGCTTTTTTGCAGATATGGTTCTGCTTCTTGGGGTTTGTCGGCATTTAAGAGGCAAATAGCTAAGGCACTATTGTTTTGTGCGCTTTTGGGTTTGAAGCCCAGGGCAATGCGAGCGCAACGTATGCTCTCATCAAAGTTTCTTTGATCAGAATGAAACTGCGCTAACTTAAGCCAGGCTAGTTCGCTGGTTGGTCTAATCACGGTTGCTTGGCGCAGTAAATCGCCTTGCTCTTTTGTGTGACCTTGTTTGCCAGCAATTGCCGCTAAGCCAAGGTAGGGTACGGGGCTCTTGGGGGCAATCTTCTTGATGTCGTTATAGATAGCGGCGGCTTCTTTGAGCTTATTCTCTTCGAACAGAAAATCGGCTAATTCAGTTTGATACTGCACTGTTGTCGGAGACAGCTTAATAGCGGCCTGCAGGCATTGCTTTGCCTCTTCGCGGCGATTCTGCTGCCAGAGGGCAAAGGCCAGTATCCTCCAGGCACCCTGGTTTTTGGGGTCGAGTTGCACAGCTTTGCGTAAGTTCTTGGCCGCCTCTTTGTCGCTCATGAGGTCTTGGCACCAGCCCAGATAATAGTAGGCTTCGGCGTTATCGGGGGCTAGCTGCACGGCTTTTTTGCAAGCCAGAATAGCTTTGGGATAGCGATGCAAGACATGGAAGAGTTTGGCGCTCTCGATATAACAGAGGGCATTCTTAGGCTCAAGGCCGATGGCGGCGTTGACTAGCGAATAGCTTTGGCTGGGTTTGCCCTGGTGGCGATAGACTTTGCTCAAACCAAGCATGGCACTTACGCTTTTGGGATTACTTCTGAGAGCTTCGGTAAAGTAGGGCTCAGCTTCTTTGTATTTGTATTGTTTGCTGAGTTTTTCGCCCAGGCTCAATGCTTGAGCGGTATCTTGAGTTGCGGTCTTTTGTCCGAGGCTCTTTTGCGGCGGAGATTGAGCAGCGGCGCTGCCTGGCAGCAGGTAAGTACTTGCCGTTTGGGCTAGTAGTAAAGTAGTAGATGTTAGCCCAATTAGCCTTTTGTTCATTGATGCGTATCTCTTTGCCGGAATAGTCTCAAATTGCCTTGAGAAGCTAAGTGTTCGAGGGATGCCATAGGCTAAGTAGAACTTTATGTATTTTAGACTGTTTGCCGTGGATTCACGGTTGACAACAGATTGTTGACTCGTCACCATGATACATCTGCGCTGAGAATTGGCTTCTAGCCGTACCGATGGCCTCTAGCCGTACCGATGAGATAGAAACTAGTGGTTTACCAACAAATTTCTGCATTTAAAGCTCTCAAGCCTCTCAAAGCTTGCGAATGCGGCAAAGCTATCAACCATTCTTTGTCAGGCGCTGGTTTAGCAGCACTGTCAATTCTCTCGTTGTTTGCCGCTCCTGCCTTTGCTGGAGACTTTGAAGATGGCTGTAAATCATACAATGCCAAAGATTACCGCAGCGCCAAAGTTAGTTTCGAGAAAGTTGTTTCGGTCTATCCAAAGTTTGCTCTAGGTCACTATTATCTCGGTAATGTATTGCTTTCATCCGGTCAGGTAGCTAAAGCAAAAGTTGAATATCAAAATTGTTTGAATGGCAGGCCTGATCCAACTACAGCCAAATATTGTCAGGCTGTATTAGCAAAGCTTGGAACAGCCTCTGCGGCAACTGGTGTAGCTTCTATTTCTGGGTCTGGTACGTCAGCAAGTGGTTCTGGTTCAACTATGGTTGCTGCCTTCAGTGGCACTCCTATTCAACCTGCTCCAGAAAATGCTGCTGAAGAGAAAAAGAAAGCAATCATGGACAAGGCAGAAAAAGAGATTCGAGCCTTGAGAGCTGATTGTCAAAGCCGTCTTGATCGAGGCGACGTCAATGTCTCCACTAATAACAGGTATCACATTGGACCGGATGGTAGCGTCGTGCATCACTACAATCCTGAGACTAGAGCCATAGTCGAAGGCGAGTGCGAAGCGCAGTGCGACCATATTCGTTATATGGCTGAGCAGCAGTGTAAGTTCATCAAATAGCAAATACATCAAATAGTGCAAATGGAATGAGAACAAATGGTTTACCGAAAAACTACTGCACTTAAAGCTATCAACCATTGTTTGTCAGGCGCTGGTTTAGCTGCACTGTCAATGCTCTCGCTGTTTGCTGCTCCTGCTTTTGCTGGTGACTTTGAAGACGGCTGTAAGTCATACAATGCCAAAGACTATCGCAGCGCCAAAGTTAGTTTCGAGAAAGTTGTTTCGGTCTATCCAAAGTTCGCTCTAGGTCATTACTATCTCGGTAATGTATTGCTTTCATCGGGTCAGGTAGCTAAAGCAAAAGTTGAATATCAAAATTGTTTGAATGGCAATCCTGATCCAACTACTGCCAAATATTGTCAGGCTGTATTAGCAAAGCTTGGAACAGCCTCCGCGGCTACAGGCGTAGCTTCCGCTTCGGGCTCTAGTAGCTCTTCTACTGGTTCTGGTTCAACTATGGTTGCTGCTCTTGGCGGTGCTCCTATTCAGACAGACGCTGAGAATGCGGCTGAAGAGAAGAAGCGAGAGGTTATGTCTAAGGCTGAAAAAGAGATCAGAGCCTATCGGGCAGAGTGGAAACGGCGCCTTGAGGCCGGTGAAATAGTGGGATATGCAGCCAGCGGTCGACTTATTAAACATGACGGCACAGTGGTTTGGGATTATCACGATTCAGTGCTAGCTGTTGCTGAGAAAGAATGCGAAGAAGTGTGCGATCGTATGCGCTACATGGCTGAACAACAGTGCAAATTTATTAAGTAGCTCACTAAGTAGCTCATTAAGCGCGGTTTGGCTATTTCGCGAAAGTGACAAGGCCGTGCTTTCTTTTTTCGAAAATACTTGAGTACTCAAGTATTTTCAAAATAGTTGTATATGCAACTATTTTTCTAAAGAGTCTAAGGCCTTCTGGCAAATGCGTTTGCTTTCAAGGGCATAGTCTTCAAGATCGCTGTTGCGACTCTTGCGTGCAGCCTCGGCTCGTCTCGACCAGTCATCGAGATGGGCTTCTATCTCAGCTTTTGTCGCTTGCGAAACTTTCAGTTCAAGATAGATCAAGAGAGCCTGATGGGTCTCTGACTCTTGCAATGATTCCAAGCACTTATTCTTGGCTGCGATGTAGGCTTGAATGATGCTGGAGCAGTTTTCCACATCAGCCAGAGCCGATTTCTTTTTCGCTGCTGAGCGACGGCTTGTCCAGTGACTGGCCTGATCCGAAAAGAGTTGCATGGTCTTTTCTAGCTCTTTTTCGGCAGCCACTTCATCGGCCACGAGCTGTGCCACAGCGGCCAGGTCTTTATTAGCGTGGGCCTCTTCGATGTTATCGGCGCGCTGACTGCGAGCTGCTTCAATGCCTTCAAGGGCATCATCGAGGAGCTGATCTATTTTTGCCTGTTCTACTTCTATTGCTTCTTCTGGGTTCATTGATTTGGCTTTACTTCGTCACTAGAGCCGCAACGATTAGGCCTTGGGTGATTACGCAAAGAAGCAAGATCAATCCTGATGGCATGAACTTCATACTTTTCATGAAGCGCTTCAAGAAGAAGGCATCGAGAAGACCAGTGACAACTAGAGCGGCAATAAAGCCCGCTTGCATATTGACGAAACCAATGGCGAAACAGGCGTCTAGGAGCACAGCGCTAATTGCCCCTGCTATTAGTGAAGCTTTGCTGCCAGCTTTCTTGAAGCCGATGACGCCACCAACTAGTACGAACGTGGAAAGTATGATTATGGCGTAATGCGCAACTGCGGTCATTGATTATCCCTCTTGTGTATCTTGATTCTACTTGGTTTCAGCGCAGAGCTGGCTGCGTTGGAACTTCTAATTCCTTTTTTACTTCGTCATTAATTTCGTCTTTGGTTTGGTCGATATCGAAAGTAAACTCTTCTCCGCCGTCGCCCCTTGTGGCTATCCAGGTACCCATGGTCGCTCCCGAGCCTTTGCTGCGTGGGC
>CALRJJ020000441.1:0-5013 GCA_943367505.1 Flavobacterium psychrophilum
AAAGCTAGATCTAGAAGGTCTCTGGCTTTCTAAGAAGAGTTTTTCTGAGCAAGAGATTGCTCAAATCAAAAAGCTTTTCCCCCACGCGAAAATACACTTGTCCTCTACTGGTAAAGTTGATGATTTTAACAAGCAAATGTTTGCTCCTCTGCATTAACGAAAAGCACCATATGCGCCACCGCCTTCACTACCTATCACTCCACATTAGTTCAAGCTTTACCCATGCATCTTAATCTATCAACTAAAGCTCTTACTCTAATCGCAGTGCCTCTCTTAATGGACTTGCTACTTATTGCTGTCTTATTTTTCGCCCTTCAGCGCGCCGATTTAGAATCTGTAAAACTGAATGATTCGAGAGCACTTGTTGAAAAGACAGATCGAATCAGCCGTTTAGTTTCAGATGTTGCTCTTTTGACCTTTAGAAAGAAGTTCGGCAGTGGCTTTAATGACGGATTGAACAAAACTAGAATTTTCGAAATCGAATCGATTGAGTCAGAGATTAACCAAATGGAGAAGTTGGCACAGAAATCACCAGCCCGTGACTCGTATTTAAAGGCTTTTACGTCAGCTCAGGACGTACTCCATAAATTCAAAGAAGCATTTGATTCTGAAGATGGTGGTTTGTTCGAGGCCTATCGCAGCATCAATCAGTTAACTCCAGTATTCAACAAACTTCTCAGTTTGTTGACTGCAGCCAGTGAGTTAGAAACGAAAACCGTACAAGAGGCTGTTATAAGAGAAGCGCAAATCAGACAAGAAGTTCGCAACCTGATTAGCCTTGGTTTTGTCACCAACGTGGCCCTTGCTCTAGTTTTGACAATCGCTTTCAACAGAGGCATCAGCCGCAGGCTTGCTGCCTTGATGGATAATGCTGCCAGACTTCCTCAAGGGCTCAGATTTGGCCCGCCGCTTAGCGGTGATGATGAACTTAGTCAACTAGACAATATTTTGCGACAAGCTTCAGCAGAACTAGCTGAAGCAAGAAAGCAAGAGCGCTTCCTCATAGACAATATGCCCGTAGCTCTTGCTCGGTTAAATGAAGACGGAGCAATCGATTTAGTTAATCCTGAAATGGAAGAGCTATTTTATTGCTCGGCTGATGACATGCAAGACCTTCATCTCTCCGACCTACTTGCGCTTCCGAACGAGGCGGAGATAGTTCCGGGTCGACCAATGGAGCTTAAGCTGAGGGACAGTGACGAAGAAAAGTTTGTGGAACTTGTAGTTAAGGAATTTGGCCACACTAGACTAGCAGCCATTATTGACATTACAGAAAGGTTAGCGATACAGCGTTTGAGAAGGCAATTTGTGGCCATGGTCAGTCACGACCTGCGCACACCACTTACTTCAATACAAGCATCGCTAGAGATGGTTTTTAATGGATTTTTCGGAGAAATTACGGAAGAAGGAAAAAAACAACTGACCCGATCTGAACGCAGTGTCGACCGCATGATACTGCTGATAAACGATCTGCTCGATCTAGAAAAATTAGACAATGCTGGATTTAAACTCAATCAAAGCACTATCGATATTGCCGATGTGTTTGAGCGGGCCCTGGAAGCCACTATTTTTAATGCCCAAGACAGAGGGGTTACACTGAGCTACCAAAGACAGACCTTCCAATGTTGGGCCGATAGTGACAGAATCGTTCAAGTTTTAATTAATTTGATTGATAATGCTATTAAATTTTCTCAGCCGGGACAAATTATCAGCCTCAACGCTGAAGTGAAATCAGGACATCTCGAAGTACAAGTAAAAGACCAGGGGCGTGGCATCCCAGAAGAAATGAGAGAGCAAATCTTTGAGCGTTTTGTGCAGGTGAGTAAGGAAGATAAAAACAAGCGCCACGGCACAGGTTTAGGGCTGGCAATTTGTAAAGCGATTATTGTGAGTCATGGTGGTCAAATTGGGGTATCTAGTAAACCAGGAGAAGGCAGCACCTTTTGGTTCTGGCTTCCGTTAGAGGAACCGAATTGATGTCAAAGATCCTTTTAGTTGAAGACGATGATGATCTTCGTGAGTCATTGAAAATCTGGATTAAAAAAGAAGGCTTCAACATAGAGGCTTGTCGGGATGGTGAATCGGGCCTTGAGCTTATGGCAATGTCAGAGTTTGACGTGATCATTCTCGACTGGCAGCTGCCTGGCATCGCTGGCATTGATGTTCTTAGACATTACCGCATGAAAGGCGGCCAAACCCCCGTTATTTTTCTCACTGGCAAAGACCAAGTTGATGACAAAGTCATCGGCTTAGAGGGTGGTGCTGACGACTACCTAACTAAGCCATTCAAGATGCAAGAGTTAACGGCGCGATTGAAAGCCTTGCTTCGGCGCAACCGGGATATTATCGAGAGTGTTATTACTTTTGGTGATTTGCAATTAGATCCCAGTGCAAAGTCACTGAAGCGTAATGGTGATGAGTTAAAGCTTCCTCCTCGTGAATTTTCGCTCTTAGAGTTCTTGATGCGGCATAAAGAAGAGACATTCCCGGCCAATGACTTATTGCGGCATGTCTGGTCGACCGACTCGCAGGCAACTGACCAGACGGTCAGAACCTGCATTAAAAGAGTTAGGCAAATCATTGATACTCCCGACCAAGACTCTTATATTGACAATATTCATGGCCACGGTTACCGCATGAATTTCGAACTTTTGAAGAAAAAGTCGTAAATTATCAGTCGCTTACCGCAGTCTAGATTTGTCGGGCAATGTAGCCTAGTGCTGCTCTTATGGCCTGATTTTGTAGCCCAATTTTTACTTAGCGGCAAATCTAGTTGGTGTTAGCGCAGCGGCAGGGGAATAAATTTTCTCTGTCTCAATACCGCCTCAATTTTGGATGCTAAAGCTGGCACTTGGTTTTCAAGCCGTGGATGAGGTTTGGAGAAGCTCTGGGAAGATCTATCACCATGTCTCATGAGTATTTAACTCAGTAATAAGCTAATGCTAGTTTGGCAGTGCATATCTTTTCACACCATAAATTCGGAGCACCTGAGAACAAACCCGTTTAACTACCCCTGCGAGTATTAGACCAGTTTGGCTCAGTTTCTCTGTGTATCGGCTGAATCGATGTGTTTCGACCAAACAAGCAAACATACTGAGAAAACTCATGTCCTTCCGTCAATCCATCCAGCAAGGCCTCGCTCTGACCGCTCTCTCCACTGAAGTTACCGCTTTCCTGCACCAGACCAGCGCCCTCGTGCTCATTCGTACTGAAGAAGCTCAACTGCGAGCTGATGGCCTGCAAGTTCCCGTTTCCGAACAACTTTCCCAGGCCCACATTCAGAACGTCAAGCGCGAACTGGCTACCGCCAAGACTCGTGCACTGGCTCTGATTACCAAACTCGAGCAAGCTACTTACCCGCCCCTCCTGTCCCGGGGTAAAGCTGATGCCCTTGCCGCCCTGCAAGCTCTCAGCGCTGACCTCGATGCTCTGGCCAATTTCCCTGAACTGGCCCAAGCTCCCGCCCCTGAGCCCTCTCCTGAAACTGCTGAAATTCTCCCCGCCCCCCAAGAAGATCCTCAGCAGCTCGGCTGAGTTCAACACGGATAGGTTGGGTGGCATCTCCCAATGAGTCTTCTTTGATTCGGTAGATGCCTAGTTTCACCTAGCGATAGAAATCACCAGCGAGGTGCTTTTTTTTGTATCTCGCTGGCGTTTCCTTCGTTAGGTTTCCTTTTCCCTCCTCAGAGTTCTTGCAGCCCCGTCTGGGAACTCTTTAGACCTCTTCTGACAAATCAAAGTGCTCTTCAGTATGAGTTACTCATCAATCCCAAACCCATTTCCACCCCGATTCCCGTCTCAACATTCTTCGGCTCGACCGCTTGCCGATATTGCTTTGCAAGTGCCACTTTCACATGACCTGCCAACCTGGCTTTTTCTAGACAATTGGAAGACTCTCTTTCGCGCTACCTATCCTGAGCCGATTCTCCAATTTCAGCGGATCTGCCGCTATCGGCCTGATACTCTTGTTGGCTCTCTGGCGAATACTCCAGACCCTGAGTTCATGCAGGTTTGCCTCACTACAGCCAGCAAGCGAGTTAAACATGCCCTGCGTTTTGATGGCCTTGTGGTTGAGGAAGACCCCGCTGAATATCTCTGGATTGTGGCCAACAAACTCCAATTTGACATACCTCCTGGTGCCGAAGATGCACTGGCCGAGCTGGTCGAAGATGAGAAGAACGGTCTCTGTCAATTCCTTGATGTTACGCCGCAGTTGCAGCATTTTCGCGAAATGGGGCTGAAGTTAGCCCTGCTTTCTAATGCCTGGCCCTTTCCGATGCCGCAAATTTTCAATCAAGCAGAGGGTGGTTTGGCACCAAGCGCTTTTGACCGATTGATAATGAGCTATGAAGTCGGCTCTGCCAAGCCATCCCAAGCTTTCTATAAAGAGGCACTGCGCCGATGCAGTGCCGCCCCCGCCGATTGCATGATGGTTGGGGATAACCCTGACCTAGATATCCGCCCAGCAATTGGTTCTGGCATCCGGGCTGTTCACATTGACCGCTATGGAGATTGCCACGACTTTGTTCAAGGTGTCCCAGTGGTGAAGAAGCTGAGGCAACTCTACAGGAACGATTGACTCTCATCTGATTGTCGACGGTTAGCCTCGGGAGCTGCTTCAAGAAGCATTTCGACCATTTACTTTGGAGTAAACAAATGACACTGAAGATCCTCCCTGAGGCAAATATATTTTCTCGTAGCAAGAGGGTGTTTCAAATTTTCCTCTTGGTCTATGGCTTTCTCAGACAACGCGCCGCCCAATCGGGCAAATCCACCTTAAGTGCTGAAGAAAAAGAGCACCAATTGGCGGCCTGGGCCAAAGAGCAATTCATCCGCCTCGGTCCAACTTTCATCAAACTGGGGCAGATCATCAGCACCAGAGCAGACCTCTTTCCCCGCATCTGGGTAGAGGAGTTTTCAACCCTTCAAGACAAGGTCGACCCCTTCAGCTTTGATGAAGCGAAAGCTGTCATCGAAGACGAATTGGGGGCGCCAATGGGTGAGCTTTTCTTG
>CALRJJ020000442.1:0-5012 GCA_943367505.1 Flavobacterium psychrophilum
CTATCTTAGGAGGGAACGGATTTGTAGGAGACAAAACCACGGGATTGAATGGCGCAATGAAGGTGCTTTGATTTATGCGTACGTCAGTTGTGTTGGCAAATTGCGGCTCTGCATCCACCATGTATAGACTAGGTCCGAGAAAAAGACTGTCAGTAACTCTGAGCTTTCCGCTATTCATGATAATTCCAGAGGTGATATATGGTCCGAAGATGCAGCGATGCGAAATTATCTCAGTCGTATGCGCCGGTGCTTGAGGTGGTGCACTCAAGACGGCGGTGCCGCAGCCACGATTAAAGCCGCCAAAGTGTTGTGTGCTGCCAAATGTACATTCTCTGAAGATAACTCGATTGTTTGCTCCAGAAGGTGCTACTTCTTTTGCGGCCGTAAAACAATTCCTGAAATCACAATCAATAACTTGATTGTTGTACCCAGCAAACTGCACACCGCTGCAAGTTATTGCTGCATACGGAGGAATGGTGACGCGATTTTCAATTTCGAGATTGCGCACGGTGCTATTTTTTGCGGAAGGATCGATGTTGACGCAGGTACCTTTGTAGGAAGAAATCTTTATGCCACCCCGTCTGGCTGCTACAAAATGGACGAAACTTCCTGATATGTTTACACCTGTGTCTATGCCATTAAGATGACCATTTGGCTTGTCGCCGCCACCGTAGAGCAAAATTCTACCATTGCGACCGCCCTGAACCGCTTGGCGAATGACAATTGGTGCAGCCTGAGTACCACTCTTGCTTACACTAAAGCCGGTTTCATATGTGATACCACTTGCTCCGCCATCGAGAACAATCTGGTCGCCCGGATTTACATTATTCCAGTTGATTTGAGCGGGGTCTTTCCAGGCCTTCTGCCAATTCAATCCGTCAGTGCCATCCCCAGTGGGTGAGACATAAAAAGCCCGAGCTTGAGCTACACTCTGAAAGATGCAGACGCTCGCAGTTGCAAGCAAAGCTGCCACGCTAATCTTATTACCTAGTTTTTTAACAAGCATTAATTTTACCTTTTGTAGAGTATTACTTTCTTCTAGAACAAGACTTCCAAATGGAAAGTCTCTTTAAGAAATTTGTTGTAACTAGAGTATGGATTCACCGTGAAACAATTGTGATGCTGTCGTGAATTGAGCGTGAAGAATCTGAATTTCAATCGAAAGTCTTGCTTATGGCAAAAATAAAATGAAGACTGGTTATAAAAGGAAATTACAAAAGAGCTGAGGCGGCAAAGATTTCTTTGATGAATTTGAGCAGATGATCAAGATCTTGCTTGAGCTAAAGGAATAAACAAGAGTTCGCCGCAGCAAGTAAAACGGTCGTCTATCAAATCAAAAAAAACAAAATCTTTTTTTGATTTGCTTTATTTTCCTTTTGCACAAAGTAAAAAAAAATTTTGCGGTGGCCCAGGCGGAGGTTTGAGAAGCCTGTTGCCTGGAAACACCGCAAGGTAGTTCAGCCTTAGTCCAACATGGTTTCAGTGACCAGGCCCCTCTGTAACCTCAGGACGAGCAGAGGGGTCGAGCACCGTCTTCTCATGAGAGTGTGTCTCTTCGTTCAGATGATTCAGAATCGCCGCGTATGAAGCAGCTTTCTCGACCATAGGAGGAAGAATTGAAGGAAGGTAAGCTACGCCGTGACCGTTGGTGGGAGCTTCGCCTGTGTGGGTAAAACGCCTATCGACGAGGTCGATGTAAGTAGGTGGCAGGTAGATGCCATAGCGAGCCCAGATGAAGCGAACATCGCAGGCTTCGGCTGCACCGCCGTCTTTCTTGGCTGAGTCGCCAATGAAAAGCGTCTCGCATGGTTTGAGCCCAAAGTCGGTCATGGCCACTTCAAGTCCACCGGGATTGGGCTTCTCGAATTCCTTCGGCAGCCGCTTCACGATTTTGACCTTGTGGGCACGAGCCTCGAAAACCTCAATTCGCTCGAGACCGAGTTGCATGTCGAAAACATCGACGAAGTCAGCAGGGTCAGGAAGCGGTGCATCGAGCGCATAAAGCGCTTCGATTAAGCCGTCAACCCCATGATCGTAGGCGCGAGTCAGGACCATGTAGTAGGGCGCATCAGAGACGATGGCAATCTTGACGCCTCGTTCGACCAGTTCTTCGATCGTCTCAATGACGTCATCAAAGGGGCGCAGATACCTGGCCCTCATGTGGTCTAGTGCGGCCCAGAATGGCTCAGAAATTTCCTGGCGAAAGCTCTGCGGAGTGTCTTGCCATTGCTTGCGAAATTTGGCTTCTTCCATCAGCCATGGCCATTCGTGAGTGCCACGAAGATGCATGATGCGACCAAGTTCGCGCTCGAAGTCTTGTTGTGAAACCTCAAGTTTGGCCGCCAAGATTGAGCTGATCATGTCCATGGCTGGTACGAAGTACCCCCCAGAACAGGCCAATAGTCGAGTCCATATCTGTTGCCACAAGCTTGGTGTAGGGCATTGCTCGTTTTCGTTTGGCAGCAGCACCGTTAGCGGTGCACCTTACTGTCGATTGGTTGTTCGTCATCGGTAGATCTCAGGTGATTTTGGCTCAGTGTGAAACGGCATTTAGAACCATTTTTCTGCTGAGGTGTTCAGGTGAAACATCGAACACGAACAAACTTCGTGCCCAAGGAGAATTGCCTAAAATGTTCTTCTCATCTAAACCATTTCTGCAGTAATCCAAGAGCCGCAAAATAATCCGTGCCATTGGCACGTTGTGAGAATTGTTGCAGGAGTGAGTTAGTCTGGCTTTCGGGTTGAATTGCTTTGAAAATAAAGAGGAGAAGATACCTTTAAGCTGCATATCGCTATAAGTTGAAGCAATAGTGAAAATTGCACCAAACTGTTTGAATTTAGGAAAAGCACCGTGAATTGCAGCAATTCCGTTTAATCTGACAGATAGCGCAGTTAAGCAGGCAGCAATTCCCTTCAGTCCTTCACTCTCCCCGAGCCAGATTTCACAGCGTCGAAGTAGCCTAGTTAGATCGTCGCGAAGAGACTTATGATGGTATTGCTAATGATGGCGCGACCTATTGACGTTTTTTGCATTACAAAGCAGTGCAGTAGAACAGAGCAAACTGAGCACAGCACAAATCGATTGTGCTTCTTTGTCTGCTCATTTTGAATAGCTATAGAGGCCGCTAGTCTAGCCCCCTGGCAAACCTTTCTCCTGCTCCAAAAACCTAATCAACTGCCCATTTGGAATCCACGGACAGATATCAAAGCCATTCGGGTTACTTCTCATTTGATCAGTAATTGACGGAGTTTTATTCTGGTTAGCATCTGCAGGGCACATGGCGATAGATGATGCAGCTCCTGTAGAATTGAACAGCTCACTGGCAAAAGCGTCATACGTTGAGCTCTGAGAGGCCTCTACTGCAGGTAATTCCTTTGTCTCAAAACGCATAATTCTTTCCCCTTCTGAAGTTTCGAAAGTTGTTGCAATCCGCTCCTAATAGACTTGGATTAGTTCCGGATTCATTGAAGATAGCGCGGCTTTCGTGACGATTCCATGCCTTAGCCAAGTGGTTTTGACGGAGTCTTTAGAGAATCAAGAAAAGGGAGACGCGGATCTAAGTTGATGCGCTTTATGTGTTGGATGGTGTAATGGTTGGGTACAAACTCAGCTCCAGCTTTCAACGAGACACCAATTCCAAGTAAGGCCGGGCTAAGATTCTTGGCTGCTGGTATATAACGCGCAGCTAAGCTGGCTACAAGCGTAGCATCACCGGCAATGGCAAGACCATTAGCTAAAACGTCGCGCTTGTTGGTGCTTGCATATAGAGCTTTGCCATCCTGGAAGCTTTTTCCCGCTAAATACATTGCACCAGCTCTAAGCAGCGTGCTGTTAGTGCCGCCCAGAGCAACTCTCGCTATTGAACACAGTCCTCCCACATTCAGAAGAGTATCGGAAATAGCTCTCAGCTTATCCTCGCCGTGCAATCGATTGATAGAATTAGATACTCCAGTCTCGTAGCCAGATGTCACTTTAAATTTAGGTTGGCTTTGCGATTCATAGAGAAGATTACTAACACTGGATGCTGGAATACTCCATTGATGATTATCTTGAAAAACCTTGTTGCTGGTCATAGAGACGACTTTGCCGGTTTTGTCAAACAGCGGAGTACCCGAATAGCCTAGCTTGCCAGCAATCTTAAAATCAAACATTGTTTGACCTAAGAAGGCTTCTTGGTCGCGCAGCAGAGAGTCTTTCTCTATACGCCCCTGTGCTCTATTCTCAGCGATCAGCTTACGACTTGAACCAGCGTCATAGCTATCAACCATTATTTGCTTTCTGACAAAAGTCGCTGGCGACATCTCAACACTCTGATCTAACTTTTCGTCAGGCTTCTCTCCCAACTTATGACCAACCCAGCCATAACGAGGACTCAATAATCTAACCTGATCGCCCGCCTGCGGTTCGCTGGTGGTGAGGTCTAAATGTCGCACACCTTTCGGGGTACCATCGATAAAGCTGAGAGCTGCCAAGTCTTTTACGTCGTCAATAGCAATTTCTTTGCCAAGACGATACACTTTGCCATGCTTGTCTTCAGCAGTGATTTCACGCTTGCCCATGATGGCGTGGTAATTAGTAATCAATCGTCCGTCTGGGCCGACCCAACCGACTGCTGTAGTGCTGTCGGCCTGAATCTTAAAGACACTTCCAGATGAATCCGCCAGAAGTTTTTCACAGGCGGAATCGCCCTCGCAGGTTGTGCTATTTGCGGGCAAATCCAAGTTAGATCTGCCCGCAGCAGCAACGGGTTTCTGTTCAATAGCTTTTGGCCTATCTTGAGACACAACTCTCTTCCTTTAGTGTTTCGATAGCTCAGCCCCTTTGAAAATCAAGCACCTTGAATACGCGCTTGCCACTCAGGAAAGGGCTCTCCCGGCCTTCGTTGCATGTTGTCCTGCATTTTTCTCCAGTCTGCTTCTGATGGCCTTTGCACTGGCGGCCTAGGTACATCGGCACTGGCCTGAAGACCGCCAAATTCTCTGTTGTCTGGGTCGTAAGCACCTCGACGAGG
>CALRJJ020000443.1:0-5007 GCA_943367505.1 Flavobacterium psychrophilum
AGGCATTCTCAACGGCACAACCAATTTCATTCTCTCAAATATGGAAGAAAGAGGTCTAAGCTATGAGACAGCTCTGGCAGAAGCACAAGCTCTGGGCTTCGCCGAAGCGGACCCATCGGCCGATGTAGACGGACACGACGTCGCCTACAAACTATCTATTTTAGCGGCACTTTCATTCCAGCGTTTCGTCAAACCAACAGATATTTATCGCCAGGGCATCCGCGAAATTACCCCTGAAGACTTAGCTCTAGCCAAAGAATTCGGCTATCGTATCAAATTGGTAGGCACCGCTCGCAGTACTAGCTCTGCAAACAACTCTAATGCAGAAGAAAAGTCACTAGCCGTGCGAGTGCACCCAACGCTCGTGCCGCTCAGTCATCCGCTAGCTGCTGTCTCAGGCTCAAACAACTGCATACTTGTCACCGGTGACGCTGTCGGCGAAATCATCATGGTCGGCCCCGGTGCTGGCAGCCTCCCCACTGCATCAGCAGTAGTGGGCGACATCATCAACCTAGAAAGCGCCTTGAAGCTACCCGACTTTGCTAGTTACTTCCAACCTAGCATAACCAGCCAATGGTCAAACACAGCCGCATCTGACGACTGGGTAAGCCCTTACTTCTTGCGCTTATCGGTGGCTGATACACCAGGTGTAATCGGCACCATCGGTACAATATTTGGCAATCACAAAATCAGCATCCAAAGCATTATTCAGCGTGGTGTTAAAGACGGGCGGGCCACCATCGTCATTCTCACCCATGACGTGCGCGAAGGCGATATGAACGCCGCCTTGACCGACCTGAAAGAATGTCCCTTCCTAGACTCGGTAGCTAGCGCCATTCGCATTTATAGAGCAGGCTAAAACTTTATGCAATCAAAAACCAAAGAGCAAATTCAAGAGCAATACAACTGCCCTGCCACTTGCAAGAAAACGGGTCTAATCGAGAAGTACAAAAGGCACCTGCCGGTCACAGACAAAACCCCTTTAATTTCGCTGGGCGAGGGCAACACCCCCCTAGTTCAAGCTAGCAACATACCAAAACTGCTGGGCTATCCCCAGCTCAAAATCTATTTCAAACTAGAAGGATTAAACCCTACTGGCAGCTTCAAAGACCGGGGCATGACCCTGGCCATTTCCAAAGCAGTCGAAGAAGGAGCACAAGCGGTAATCTGCGCCTCCACCGGTAATACCAGTGCTTCGGCAGCCGCTTTTGCCACTAAAGCTGGATTGAAGTGCTACGTCTTACTACCCCATGGCTATGTCGCCTTAGGAAAACTAGCCCAGGCCATACACTATGGCGCTCAAATCGTGCCGATCAAAGGCAACTTCGACCGCGCCCTAGAGCTAGTGCGCGAACTAGCTGAGCAAGCTCCGATTACTGTGGTTAATTCAATTAACCCCTACCGGTTGGAAGGTCAAAAGACAGCGGCTTTCGAAATAGTAGAAGCCTTAGAGCGCCAGCCCGACTATCTTTGCATTCCCGTAGGCAATGCAGGCAATATCTGCGCCTACTGGCGCGGCTTCAAGCTCTACAACGAATTAGGCATTACAGAAGCTAGCAATATTACCCGCATGCACGGCTTTGAAGCAGAAGGTTCAGCGGCTATAGTGCGCGGCGAACCAATCAAAAACCCAGAGACCATTGGCACAGCCATTCGCATTGGCAATCCTGCTAGCTGGCAAGAAGCTGTGCGAGCCGCTTCTGAGTCAAAGGGTAAAATTGACTCAGTCACCGATGAAGAAATTCTGGCCGCTTACAAAATGCTGGGAACAGCCGAAGGAATCTTCTGCGAGCCCTCCAGTGCCGCGTCCCTGGCTGGTCTAATTAAGCATCTAAACTCAGGCTTAATACCCGGCGATGCCACCGTCGCCTGCGTACTGACAGGCAATGGCCTAAAAGATCCCGACACCGCTCAAAAAGTAACCACAGTCGATCTCACCCCAGTAGAAGCCGAAATCAGCGCGCTGCGGCAATCCATCGGACTTTGACTGGCCTTTAACGAATTTGAGCAGGGGGCAACAATAATAATATGGCACCATTGAAAAAACTAACAATGCGCCTGCCTGGCAGCACTACAAATTTAGGGCCCGGCTTCGACACTCTCGGCTTGGCTCTTTCGGTCTATACAACAGTAACCTTTGAGCGGCTACCAGAAAAACGAGCCGCCGGGCAGAGTTTGATTACACTGATAGGACCAGCCGCCCAAAGCCTTCCAGACAACGAAGACAATTTGATCTTCAAACAATTTCGCCAGAATTATTCAGGACCAACCGACGATATAGCCCTCTCCATCGAAACTGATATCCCACTAGCACGTGGGCTGGGCAGTAGCAGTACAGCCATTCTGGCCGCCCTCTGGGCCGCTCAAGCCTTTAGCAGTAGTGCGGCACCCGACCGCGATCAAATACTGGCCAGTGCCGCCCGCATAGAGGGGCACCCCGACAACGTTGCCGCCTGCCTACTTGGAGGCTTCATTGTTTCTGGATACAGACAAAAAGGCAACCGGGCCATCTGTCAGCGCTTAACCTGGCCGGAGCAATGGCGTACCCTAGTGGTTGTTCCGCCATACGAACTCTCTACCCAGGAGGCTCGTCGAGTACTTCCCCGACGAGTGAATATGGGCCAAGCAGTGAAAAACCTGCAACGCACAGGCCTCTTAATTGCCGCCGTAGTAAACCAAGACGAAGACACCTTAAGGGAAGCGCTACTAGACGAGCTTCACGAACCCTATCGCATACACCTGGTACCAGAGCTTCTAGCTCTGCGCCGAGACCTGGCCTCAATGCCAGCATTAGGCTGTGTGCTAAGTGGGGCCGGATCATCCAGCCTGGTAATTGTGCCCGAAAGAGATCATGCTGAGATCAAAACTTATCTGCACGAATGGGCAGAAAAGCGCCAGCACAAGCCACAAATACTTGATTTGAGCGTTGACACCAAAGGATTGCAGGCCCAATATGAATAATGTCAAAACCTCAGTGCTGAAATTCGGCGGCACATCAGTAAAGAACCTGGGGCGAATTCAGCACGTTGCCGAAATTATTCGCGACCGCCTTAAAATTGGCAGCGAAGACCAGCAGAAGATATTAGTAGTGGTCTCAGCCATGGGCGACACCACCGACTATCTGCTGAAGCTAGGCGCGCAATGTTCGCGCACTCCAGACAAGCGAGAGCTCGACTCCCTGCTTTCAACCGGCGAGCAAATTTCAATCACACTGCTAGCACTCACTCTAAAAGAGATGGGCATTAGCGCTCGTTCTTTCACGGCTCCACAGATTGGCATATTCACTGAAAAAGTACACAGCAAGGCGCGCATTGTCGACATCAACAGCGACAACCTCAACCGCGCCTTGGTCGACCACGACGTTTTAGTGGTAGCTGGCTTTCAGGGTGTCACCGCTGATGGTGACATAACCACTTTAGGCCGAGGCGGTAGCGATACCACAGCTTGCGCTCTGGCGGCGGCAATCAACGCCGATGTCTGTGATATTTATACCGACGTAGATGGCATTTATACAGCCGACCCCAATGTCATTAGCGAAGCTAAGCTTTTGAAACGGGTTTCGTATGGCGAAGTAATCGAAATGGCTCGCCTGGGCGCCCAAGTGCTGCACCCGCGAGCGGTCGAACTAGCCCGCCAATACAAAGTGCGCCTGCGCGTGCGCAACACATTCAAACCAGAGCACGAAGGCACCATAATCGACCAAGGCGCTAATGAAGGAGAAAAGGTGGAAATTTATCGCAGCATCAGTGGTGTAGCAGTAGACAAAGATCAAGCCTGCGTCACTATTATGAACGTACCAGACAAGCCTGGCATTGCCGGAACTATCATGCAAGCTCTGGCCGACAACAACATTGTCATCGACATGATTATGCAGGCCTTCCACCCTACAGATGGCCACAACAACATCACTTTCACGGTGCATAGCACCGACCTGGCCCAGACCATAACAGTGTTGGAAGCAATTAAAGGCGACTTTTCTGCCACCGCTGTCATTGCCGACGAAGATATCGCTAAAGTGAGCTTGATTGGCGCCGGTCTAGCCGGTCAATCAGGCATAGCAGCGACAGTCTTCAAAGCCTTTGGTGCGGCAGGCATTAACATCAAAATGATTGCCACAAGCGAAATGAAATTGACCTGTGTGGTCAGTGGCAAAGACGCCGACAAGGCCAGCAAAATCATGCACAGTAGCTTTAGCGACGACTAAAATTGGAAAGCTATTTAGGCAGTAGCAGCTTGCCGATTTTGATTTCGAGCTTATCTTGATCGAGCCCGCCGACAACTTCTTCAACTTCATTTCCTTCGTTGTCAAAGAAGCAAGTCTTGGGAATTGCCTTAACGTCTAGGGCCTGCTTCTTGTCAGCACTGGCTTTATCATCAACATTGAGCCTTTCGAAATCTACACGCCCCGCATACTTGACCCGGGCGGCCTCAATTATTGGCTCATACTCTTTGCAAGGGCCGCACCAAGTAGCATAAAACTCCATCACTCTTGGTTTATTTGCCGCTTTGATACTAGTGACAATTGGCTCCATGCTCTTTATTTTTTGCTGCTTATATGAGTAGTCAACCCACTTAAAGGCAGCACCGAAGACCACAACAAAAGAGACTATGCCAATCAGGCGGGGGTCTAATTTAAACTTTTCCTTTTCAATAATTGCGTCATACCTGGTATGGCAAAAGCGACACTTGCTAAAGCTGGTGCGGTCTTTGCGATCGCAATTAGGACAAGTCATCATGGGGTCAGGCATATCGAACACTCACTGGCTAGATTCTTGCGTACAAAAGTCATCAACCGATGGGTAAATTTCACCCTTAAACTTTCTAATTTAGCAATTATAGCGAATAAATCAACCTATTAGCGCAGCCTCTACCGTTAAGCCTGGCCCGAAGCCCAATATGACACAAGGAAATTTGTCGTCTTGCTGAAGCAATCTCTGCAAAATAAATAGCACCGTTGGTGATGACATATTGCCATGCTCAGCAAGTACGTCTCGAGAGGCCGAAAGC
>CALRJJ020000444.1:0-5007 GCA_943367505.1 Flavobacterium psychrophilum
TGGCTTGTTTCTCACTATGAGAATTGCGGCCGCCACCAGCGCGCCGCTCAGCTTTTGTCCATAATAGTAACGTTGTCAAAATTCGCGCCAATGTTTTCATCACACGTGCGCTTGTTAATTAAAACTGGGCACATGCAAACACTTTATTACAAGGGCGATTACCAGCGTTCGAAGCACCTTGCTTTGGAAGTGATTAACGAGACTAATGAAAATTACGCACGCAAACCGAATGCTAAAAATCACGAAGTTTTAGGTGCTACTCAATCGGTTGCATTGCGCTTGCTCAAAGAGATGGGTGGAGCAAAGGAGGCGGAACCCTATTGGAACAAGCTTTCTGAGATGCCAGACTTCAGCCGCGAGTTGAAAGCTAGTTCGCTAGTATATGTCTATTGCAATCTCGGCTATAGTGCCCTGGCCTTTGATGATTTTGATAAAGCCGTGACGTGGCTAAACAAAGGGCTCGAGTGCCATGCTCTTGCAGGTGCTAGTCAAGGCATTCTCGGCGAACTGCTCGTCAATCTTGCCTTCGCACATCTTGGAAAAGGCGAAATCGATAAGGCTGAAAAATTTGCGTATAAATCTTACCGGGTGCGCAGTGCATTTGCAAAAGAGACTATGCCTGCTATTGCGGACGTTCGTTTGGTTCTCGGAAAGGTTGATCTGGCGCGCGGCAAATATGACTCAGCTGAACCGTATTTACAATCAGCTGTATTGATTCGAAAAGCTCGCCTAGGTGCGAATAATCCTGATACTGCAGCGGCTCTCGATGCTTACGCCGAGTGTCTCAACAAGCTTAGCAAATTGCACGAGGCTGAGGAAGTCGAAAGTGAGGCCTTTCAAATTAGAGCCTTCCATACTTCCTTTGAAATTAATGACGGTATCGCGGGCGGTGTGGTATCTCAGTAGTTATACGAGGGGCCAGTTAGTGGTGGGAACTCCACATTACCTGATGCCTGCACCTTTGAAATTTGTTTGTCAGGTTCTAGTTGAGAAATAAAGTACTACTTCTATCACAGGCAAGGTCATAGTTTGCAGTCAGAGCTAATGTTTGTTATTGTGGCAGCTTATTATTCCCAGAGATGTGCTGGTATTTCGCCATAAGAATCTCAGCTAGTGGCTAGTACACCCGAATGTAATTAGAGGATCGAATTGGCCGCTCAGTGTAAACAATGTGGCAAGCCGCTAGCCAACACTCGTGCTGGCTCATTTACATCCTATTTCTTTCAACAGAACTATTGTCAATGTAATAGCAACAAATCTACCGGGTCAGATAAGGCCGGTGCGCAGCGTAGGTCTATTGGCAAAGGCAGCGCTGCCAGGCGACAAGAGCAGTCAGTAAGTGAGGTCTGTACTCGTTGCGGTAAATCTGTCGCAAAGCGGCGCGCTGGTTCTTTTACATCCTTTCTCTTCCAAGAATTGCGCTGTCAATGTGCTCAACCAAGCTTGCCCAAAAAAGAGCGTTTAGCGCGTACAAACACCCAATTGCGACGACAGGCGATGGCTGCAAAACGCGGCTATACGGCTAATTTAAAGGCTAATGCCGAAGCTGTGCGAAATTTACCTCAAGTAAACTTTTCTGCTGATACCTTAATTGGTGGTGCTTTTAGGATCATTTCTATTATTGGTGAAGGCGGTATGGGCATCGTCTATTTGGCTCAGCACCTTAGTCTTAATCGACCTTACGCTTTGAAAGTCTTGTCGCCCAGCATTGTTAGTGAACAGAGTTGGTTGCGTTTTAAGGCCGAAGCCAAGACTCTTGCTGCGCTAAATCACCCCGGTCTGGTTCGGGTATACGATCTTGGCATTCACGAAAACACAGTGCCATATTACTCAATGGATTATCTCGATGGTGAGACCCTGGAAGAATTGTTGGTGCGAAAGGGACCGCAAAATATTGAAAATACTATTGCAATATTTCTAGCTGTCTTAGATGCGCTAGCTTATGCTCATCGCAACAATGTTGTTCATCGCGATATCAAGCCAGCCAATATATTCATTTGTAAGTCGCAAGAAATCAAGATTCTTGATTTCGGTATTTCAAAACTTGTGGGTGAGAAGCGCAATCAAGAGCTAACAGCCATTGGTGAGGTCTTTGGTAGCCCCTATTACATGAGCCCAGAACAGTGCCGAGGTGAACAGATAGACTTGCGCTCAGATATCTATTCTCTGGGCTGCGCGCTGTTTGAAACATTGACAGGTTATGTGCCTTTCGAGAGTGACAACTCTTTAGAAATCGCCATGCTGCACGAAGAGGGCGAAATCCCTTTGCTTTCTGATGTCTGTGAAATGTCGTTCCCTCCATCTTTTGATGTAGTGATCGCAAAGTGTCTGGCAAAACTTCCCCAAGACCGCTATCAATCGGCCAAAGAGATGGCGATTGATTTGATACGTATCAAAGAAGGTAAAAATTTAGAAGCCTATGCCTCTGTAGCAAGCAATCACAATTCTGATTTTGCGGATGATCATGCAGAATCTAGCAGTGGGCGATCAGTTGCCTATGCACTTCTCGCTGTTTTTGGATTGTGCTTGTCCTGCGCTTTAGCGCTTTATTGGTATAGTTCTAATCTTGCGTTAACCGAGACCAAGCGCGTAGCGAATTTGCCGGCTGCCTTTGAAGAGAGTTTCTCGAAGCTAAACAAAGCTAGTGGTTACTATGAGACCATAGACAGGTCTGAGTCAGCTATTACATCAGCTGTCACCAGCCCCTCAAGCGTTAGTCCAGCTCGCACAGAGTTGCTCGTCAAAAGTTATTTGAAGAGTGCTCCCAAGTATTACTCTCGAACGATGACTGAAAATGGAGTGGAGAGCAAGCGCTTCGATTTCCCCAGTGAGTTTTCCTTGGGGCGATACATTAGTAATCAAAACGGAACCGATGGACGTGACCTAGAAGCTTGCGGCAAAGTAAACGTACCATTGGGCTACAAACTGGAACTGACTGGTGGCCCAGTTCTTACATTACACCCCGAACTTCTCAATCGTTTTCGCAGTGACGAGCTGTGCAGTTTGATTTTAAATTGTGACCAAGAAAGGTCAAAGTTGCTATGGTCGTGTGTGTCACGGTTGACCTCATTGCAACTGCTAGAATTGTCGGGTCTTCGGTTAGATTTCCATAGCCTTGAATGCCTGGCGCGACTTCCTCTTCTAAGCTACCTTTATCTGGCTAACTGTACATTTGATCCTTCGATCGCAGAGACATCTGTTTCGTTGCCTAAATTGAGGGTACTTCGTATTTACAGCACGGAGAATGCTACTCCATTACTGCGAACACTTTCACGGATATCTCGCCTTTCAGAGCTTACTTTGTTTGATGTGAATTTGTCCAAGAATGACATATCTGCGATAGCTTCGCTCCATAGTCTAGAGAGCCTCACCATTAAAGGAGCTCATTTCAAGAAAGATGAGCTAGCTAAGCTTGCATCATTGACCAATTTGAGAACGCTTATGCTTGGTGGAGCCACAGTTGACGAGAACTTCTGCGATAGCATTTGCAAGTTGAAGAGTCTGGTGCAACTGGAGCTACCATTTAATATCAGATTGACGAAGGCTGATGAGCAGAAAATTCGTCAGGCGCTTCCTCGCTTGGTAACACTTCAGTGAGCAAAAGTTCTATCTTTCTTGAAGCTCGCCTTTACAGGACTCTCAAACATTGTGACCAATCACCCTGCGCATTGACTTAGCTGCCATCATGCCGCTGCCTGATGCAAATGAAATGCGGTCGTAACCTGGCTGCACAATGTCACCTCCGGCGAAGACACCATTAATAGAAGTGGCGAAATTCTGGTCAACTATCACGTGGCCTCTTTCGTCGCTCTTTAGTTGGTCTATGAATGCTTCTGTGTTTGGCGCGTAGCCAAGCTTTGCAATCAACTCATGGCAAGGTAATTCGTGCTCGCCGTCTGGATTTGCGACAACTACCGATTGAAGATTGGGCGCGCCTTTCAATCTCTTTAGGCTAGTATTGAGCAAAACTGTAATTCTAGGATGTGCTTCAATTCGCTCCATAATATCCGGACGCGCCTTCAGTGTGTTGCCGCGCACAAGTACCGTGATATCGGGGCAAATTTCAGCCATATCTAAGGCCGTAAACATGGCACTGTCACCGCTTCCGACGACAATCAGTTTCTTGTTTGCCAATTCTTTCTTGAAAGAACCACTATGGTAGTAAATGTCTTTCTCGAAACCAGAAGTTAGACTAATATCTAATTCGCGCACGCGATAGCCAGTGGCCAAAAATATGGTGCGCGCTTTCAGTGTGCCTTGATTAGTTTGAAGTGTTCGCTCTGGCAGATTGAAAGATTCGACGTTCAATCTGGTCACGATACGCTGCGGCAAAGCTAGTGCAGCAACCTTTTCCATCTCGTCGCGCAACGCATCACCAGTGGCATAAAAGCCCGCTGAGAAGTTTTGCAATGGTCCTGGTATTGATGACAGTTGTCCGCCGATGCGCTCTGCGCGATCAAGAACAATAACGTCTAAAGAATTCTCGATGCATTCAAGGGCGCAACTTATCCCTGCTGGCCCGGCACCAACTACAATGGCGTCATAAATATGATCAACCTGGAGCATTTAGGCGGTCTCCATTTTTGGTATTCAACTCAGTCAGTGCACTTAAGACAGATTCTACGCTGATGGCCCACATGCAGCGCTCTTCCCATTTTTCGGCTGTGCACTTCCACGTTTCCCAGTAATTGAGATTCTCATTTTCTTTGAAGCTATCAAACTCCACAACCTTGTTGGGAACGGCAGCAAATTCGATATCAATACAGCTTTGATGACACCGTGGTGCCACTAGTGAGCGTACATGGGGATAGTCTCGTTGAAACATGATGTTATAGCGAAACAAAGAAACCGTGGGAATATTTTGATGAATAGCCAGATGCATCAGGCCGGTATCTACGGCAATAACTGATTTTGCCGAGCTAATCACGTCAAGTGCATCAATGATTGTCGGCGTCGCTATATGCTCTAAGCCCGATTGCAAGCAATCTCGCACAATCTCCGAGCGCT